>NZ_JANIAG010000199.1:0-9100 GCF_028682155.1 Pseudomonas sp. 39004 | reverse complement strand
CGCCTCGCGCGTGGAAAAGTTGTCGGAGCAGTCCAGCACCAGGTCGACCGCAGCCAGCCGTAGCAGGCCCGTGGAGCCAACGGGTCTTCCCGGCCAAAATCACCTTCCGCGATCGCATCGGTTTGCCAAGGGTTGTCGCCGTACACCGCACCACTGCTGAGAAACAGAAAACGTGCCTGCTTGTCCCGGGCCAGCTCAAGCAGTGCCCGGGTGCCATCGGTATTGGCACGGATCGTATCGACCGGCCGTCGCAGATAGTCCTTGGGGCTGGCAGGGCTGGCGGCATGGACGATGAAATCCAGCGGTGCAGCAAGGCCGCAGGGCTGGGTGACATCCTGGATCAGAGGCGTCACTTCGCCTGGAATATCCAGCCAGGGCATGCGCTGACGCAGTTTTGCCAGGTCCCGCGCCAGGGCGTACACGTGCACCTTCGCCTGAGGCTGACGCCGATTGAGCCAGACGAGGGCTTCGACGACATGCCCACCAATGAAGCCCGAAGCGCCAGTGACCAGAATATGACGGCCGTGCAGGGCTTCCCAGGGCAGCGGGGCTGTGAGCATCCCGCTCAAATCCGCAGCGAGAACGGGATCAGGCGTTTTCATAGATGCTATCCAGGCCGATGATGCGCTGCGCTGCAATCCCAAGGTCAAGCAGGTGCTGACGGATGTCCGTGGCGAAGCGAATGGAGCAGATGAGGATGGGCAACTCCGCGTGCGCTTGCGGATCGTAGGCACACACCACGTGTTTACCCAGGCGCTGCCCCCATTTGGTTTCTGATGAGTCCAGCAGGGCGTGGATATCCAGCGACTCGGCAATCGGTGCCAGATAGTTGAGGTAGTCGCCGCCAATGCCGTACACCAGGAACGGGCCGCCGGTTTGTTCACGAAAACGCTGCAGCAGACGCTGCTCGCGTTGCTCAGCCGCAGGCTGCAGGCGGGCGACGAGGCGCACCGAGTCCGAGTAGACCGGCGATTCGTAATGCCCCACGGACAACGCTTCGCAGGTAAAGCCGCAACGTGCGAGCAGCAGGGCCAGCGACGCCGGGGTGAACTGGTGCAGGTGCTCGGGATTGCGATCACTGGCCAGCAGCGGATGCCCGGCCTGGTTCGGCACCTCGATCAGCACACGCCCGTCCGCACTCAGAAGGCTCGCCCAGGCCGCAAGCTCCTGCTCGGGCCGAGCGATATGCTCCAGCACATGGAAGGAGACGATCAACTGGTACGGCGTTGCCTCAATCTCGCTGGCTGGCGTGTGGAATACGCGGTCAAGTTTCTGCGTCGCCAGCACCCTGTCCTGCGACAACTCCACACCCTCATAGGTGACGGCAAAGCGCGCCTTGATCTCGCGCCCGAGTTCACCTTCCGCACAGCCGACTTCGAGCACGCGCTCCTTGCCTGTCTTCAGCAAGTCGGATACCGCGGCGACACGTTCACGCATCTTGCGCTTGAACCAAGGCGTGTTCAGATCGTTACGAGCGACCAGCGTTTCATAGTAGCCCGCCTCGTCCATCGGCATCCGCCAACGATGCCCACAGAGCCGGCAAGCGGTGTATTGCGGGCTAGGCAATACGCGCTCGACCGTTGCGCAGCAGGGGCATGTGTTGGCTGTAGCGGCTGTGTTCATGCGCGCACCAGGCGTTCCAGCAACTGTTGCGGCGAAGGCAATGGCTGCTCATGACTGGCAAATTGACCATAGCCCCAAGCGACTGGCCAGAACTCGACACCATTGGCCGCCGCTGCACGACCGTCTGCAACGGTATCGCCAATGTAGAGGGCCGATTGCGCTGCAATGCCGCCATCCCCCAGCAAGGCAGCGATCATGCCGGCCTTGTCCGTGTAGCGATCAGGGTAGGAGTCACTGGCATACACGTCGCTGAACAGCCCTTGCCAACCCAATGCCGCAATGATGCGCTGGGTTGGCAGCAGCCGTTTATTGGTCGCGATGTACAGACTGAAGCCTTGCTCGCGCAGCTGCTCCAAGATCGCCTGGCAACCCGCATAGGCCGGTGTTTCCAGGCAGGCTTGGGAATCGTAAATGTCCTTGAACGAGGCGCTCAGGGCATCCAGCAATGCTGCGTCGTCACTGCCGCTCAGTGTCGCCAGCGTCTGGCGCAACGGCGGCCCGATCAGGCTGGCGTCTATGGGGCGCATGGCCTGCAGCCCGTGCGCCTTCAGCACACGGGTAAAGCAGACAAGAATGGCCGGCGCCGAGTCCACCAAGGTGCCGTCAAAGTCGAACAGGACGTGGCGTTTCATCAATTGACCTGCTGCCGAACCTGGCGCGATACCGGGGCGATGTTGCCAGCCATTTCTTCCTCCAATACCGCCAGCGGCAGCAAGGGGCTCATGTCTTCCAGCGGCATCGAGGTCATCGAGCCATCCGCCTGCGGAATTGCCGCAACCTTCGGGCTCAACGCCTCATCCTTCATCAACACCACTTCCACGATCATCGGACGCGGCATTTGCACGGCCTCGGCAAGGCCCTGCTCCAGCTCGGCGGCATCGCTGATGCGCTTGAACGGCAAGTGGTAGGCACGTGCCAGTTCTTCCAGGTCCGGCATCCACAAGCCCGCCTCGGGGCCGGTGCCGACATAGCGGCTTTCGAAGTAGTTGCGCTGGGTGTTGCGAATCGAGGCATAACCACCGTTGTTCATCACCACCAGGCAGATCGGCAGGTTGAACCCGCGCAGCGTGGCCAGCTCCTGAATATTCAGTTGCAGGCTGCCATCGCTCTCCACCGCCACCATCGGCTTGCTGCCATTGGCGAAGCACGCGCCAATCGCAGCGGGCAGGCCGTAACCCATGGCGCCCAGGCCAGAAGTCAGGAATACACGCTGGCCTGGGCGATTGCGGAACACGGTGTAGAAGACTTCGACCGCCAACCCCGAGCTGCCGGTGCTGACCAGGGTATTTTCCGGTACGGCGTTGGAAAGCGCGTCAGCAAACTGGAAGTGGCTGATCGGCCCGCTGGCCGCGAAAGGCTTGCCGTCGTTGACGCCATAGCGTGACTTCCAGTCGCGGCAACGTGCCAACCATTGCGGGCGGTTGAACGAGGCACCTTTCAGCGAAGCGGCCAGTATTTCGATGAAGCTGGCGGCATCGCGGGTAACGGCGACATCGATGTCCATGTCGAGCTTGGC
Organism: Pseudomonas sp. 39004; assembly: GCF_028682155.1. Lineage (NCBI taxonomy): Bacteria > Pseudomonadati > Pseudomonadota > Gammaproteobacteria > Pseudomonadales > Pseudomonadaceae > Pseudomonas > Pseudomonas sp. 39004. Next base: position 5,961 of record NZ_JANIAG010000199.1, on the reverse strand, counting down.
GATCTCGTTGGCATCCACATCCACGACGATCTTGCGTGCGTTGCGCGCAAAGTCGCGCGGCGCATAGGCGGTGATGATGTTGTCCAGACGACAGCCGATGGTGATCAGCAGATCGGCATTCTGTATTGCGAAGTTCGGTGCACGCAGCGCTACCACGCCGGGGCGACCGACATACAGCGGGTGCTCGTGAGGCAGCAGGTCCATTGCATTCCAGGTCGTCACCAGCGGCACGCCCATGCTTTCGATCAAATCACGGAAGGCTGCTGCCGCGCCGCTCAAGCGAACGCCATGGCCGGCGAGAATCAGCGGCCGCTGGGCACCGTCAAGCAAGCTGCGGATCTGCTCCAGCGTTGCCGCGTCCAGCGCTGCAACGGGTGCTGCGGCCTCGTCCCAGCCCACCAGGCTGTCGGCATCGATCGGCGCGCCCTGCACGTCCAGCGGTACGTCGATCCATACCGGGCCGGCGCGGCCATCTCGCGCTACAAAGACAGCGCGCTCCAACTCGCGGCGAATGTCTTCTGGCTGCTGGACGGTCACCGCGTACTTGGTGATCGGCTCGACCACGCTGACGATATCCACTTCCTGCACGCCCTTCTGCCGAAGTGGCGCGCCACGCAGCAGGTCGGCACGCTTGACCTGGCCGGAGACGACCAGCAACGGCACCGACTCGATCCAGGCACCGGCAACGGCAGTCACCGCATTGGTCGCTCCCGGGCCAGTGGTGACCATCGCCACACCGATGTTCTCGTTGATCCGGCAGTAGGCTTCGGCGGCAATCGCGGCGGCCTGTTCATGGTGGCAGGCCACCACATCCAGGTTGGGGTGCTTGCCGACCGCGTCGTTGAGGTGCATGGCACCTCCGCCTGGCAACAGGAAGACGTGCTTCACACCCAGATCGGCGATGAAGTCAGCAATGTAGTCTGCAACACGATAGGGGCTTGGCACGTCAGTCCATCCAATAGCTCAAGAGGGTTTTACGGTCGCGATTGGCATTGATCGCTTCGTCGGTATAGAACGAATCATTGCTGAAATGCGTGGAGGACAGCTCTTCGATAATGGCCCCACCCTCGCTGTGGAAGGCATGACGAACACCCGGCTCGACGGTGACCACATCCCCCGGACGGCAGACCCGCTTGACACCGTCCAGCTGCAGCGTCAGCTCGCCATGCAGGACGTGGAAGGTTTCTTCCTTGCGCTTGTGGTATTGCTCAGGGTGCTGTTGGCCTGGCAGCAGCATCAGCAGTTTCTTGCAGTAGCCGCGATTGACCACCGTGAGCATGGTCAAACCGATTTCGTCGAACTGCTCCAGGCCATAGTGGTGGGAGATTTCCAAGTCGACCCGCCCCGGTACCACCACGTGGCTGCCGCTCAACTGCGCGCGAACTTGCTGGACAATCGCCCAGACCTTGTCACGCACATCACGCCGCGTGCTGTTCTGCGTGCTCAGTGCGGCATGCTCAGGGATATCCGCCTGGGCAGTGAAGGTGGCGTACTTCGACCAGTCGTTGGCAGTGACCTGCCCGTCTTGCGGCGGGAAGGCAAAATACACGTCGTCTGCCTGCACCACCTCACCCGCAGCAATGGGCCTGCGCGCAAACACACCACGACGCAGGGAGCGCAGGCTGTCGCGTTCACTCTCGTTCACTGGCAGACGCTGCTCGCCTTCACCACACAGCAACAAGGCATATTGCGCCGCTTCCAGCCAGCGCCGAACCTGCTCAGGGCTTGCCGAGTAGGCGTTGATGGGGAATTGCTCGGTGGGCAAGCCGACGTGTTTCTCGAAAATACGCGCGCCCTTGGCCAGCGCGATCTTGACGATATCGGTGTTGTCCGGGTTTTCATGGGTGGAAAAGCCCACGCGCACGTCAGGGTAGCGCCGGCGCAGAAAATCCACCTGCGACAGGTGCATGTTGGCATCCGGGGTCGGGTACTCCCCTACGCAATGCAGAATGGCGAAACTCTTTTCCCGGTGGGCCAGGAAGCTGACCAGACGATCGAGCTCATCCAGGGTCGAACCGGCCGTGGAGACGATCAGCGGCTGCTGAGTCTGTACCACGCGTTCCAGCAACGGCCAGTCGCTCATCGAGCAACTGGCGATCTTGATCGCATCCAGCCCCTGCGCTTCGATCACGCCTACCGATGCCTCATCGAACGGCGTGGACAGGCAGAGGAAGCCGTTGGCACGGATTTCCGCCACCAGGGTATCGAACTGCTCACGGGACAAACGTGTCTCGCCGAAACGCTTGATGTACTTCACATCGTCACGGCCGCGCATCGCCGGGTGAATGAAGGTATCCAGGTCACGGTATTGCAGCTTGAAGGCAAAGCGAAACGGGAACGCCTTGCACACCTCGGCAAATGCGCGAATCAGCGTCACGCCATGCGCCACATCGCCCATGTGGTTGTTGGCCATTTCGAGGATGAACAGCGGTTTATCGAACAACGTACCGGTGTTGGCGGAAGAGGCAGTGCTCATCAGTGGGTTCCTCGATTGAGCCAGGTTTCGATGTGACTGGCCGCATGTTCCAGATGGTCATCGCTCAAGCCCGGCCAGAGGCCGATCCAGAACGTGTCGTTCATGATCTTGTCGGTGACCGGCAGTTCGCCGGAAACCCGGTAGTTCAGCCCCTGCATGTAAGGCTGGCGCGTCAGGTTGCCGGCGAACAGCAGGCGGGTACCCACGCCCTGTTCATCCAGGTAACGCAACAGCTCGAGGCGCTTCACACCGCTGCCGTCGCGCAGGGTAATCGGGAAGCCGAACCAGGAGGGGTCACTGTCGTGGGTGGCCTGCGGCAGAATCAGTTGGTCCGCACAACCGGCCAGGCGCTCGCTGAGCCAGCCGAAGTTGCGTTTACGCGCAGCGACGAAATCATCGACCCGGTCCATCTGCGCCAGCGCGCAGGCGGCCTGCATGTCGGTGATCTTCAGGTTGTAGCCCAGGTGCGAGTAGGTGTACTTGTGGTCGTAGCCTTGCGGCAGGCCACCCAGTTTCCAGCAGAAACGCTTGCTGCAGGTGTTGTCCTCGCCGGGCGCACAGTAGCAATCGCGGCCCCAGTCGCGGTACGACTCGATGATGCGCTTGAGCAACGGCGAGTCGGTGAACACTGCCCCGCCCTCGCCCATGGTGATGTGGTGCGCCGGGTAGAAGCTGAGCGTGCCGATATCGCCGAAGGTGCCGACCATGCGCCCCTGGTAGGTGGAGCCCAGGGCATCACAGCAGTCTTCGATCAGCCACAGGCCGTACTTGTCGCACAGGGCGCGGATCACGCCCAGGTCGAAAGGGTTGCCCAGGGTATGGGCGAGCATGATGGCCTTGGTCTTCGGGCCGATGGCCGCTTCGATCAGCGCCGGGTTGATGTTGTAGGTGCCCATCTCGACATCGACGAACACCGGTACCGCGCCAAACTGCAGGATCGGGTTGACGGTGGTCGGGAAACCGGCGGCAACGCCGATCACTTCGTCGCCGGGCTTGATCGCGCGGTCGCCGAGACGTGGCGAGGTCAGCGCGGAAAACGCCAGCAGGTTGGCCGACGAACCCGAGTTGGTGGTGAGTACGCAGCGACGGCCCAGGTACTTGGCCAGGCGCTTCTCGAACGCCTCGTTGAAGCGCCCGGTGGTCAGCCAGCCATCCAGCACGGCCTCGGTCATCGCCTGCAGTTCGCCCGCACCGATCACCTTGCCGGCAGGCGGAACGCTGCTCTGCCCCGCCACGAAGGGTTTCGGCGCCATCTGCAGATCGGCATAGCGCCCGACCAGTTCGGCAATCTGTTGGCGCAACTGCTGCGCCGTACTGTCACTCATGGGATCCGCCTTGGTGAACCGCGATCTGCTCGCGGGTAACGATGTTCATATCACGCCCTGCACGCCAGGCCAGATGCCAGTCCAGGGTCTGTTTCAGGGTGTCATCCAGCGACCAGCGGGGCGACCAGCCAAGCATCTGCCGCGCCTTGCTGGAGTCCAGCGCCAGCAGGCCGGCTTCGTGCGGCTGGGCATCGCCGGCAACCGACCAGCGCGCCTCGCCTGGCCAACGTTCGGCAAGGCGCCGGACGATCTCGCCGACGCTGGCCAGCCCTGCGCTGTCAGGGCCGAAGTTCCAGGCTGCGGCGTGCCGCTCGGCATCGGTCAGCAAGCCCTGCGCCAGCTGCAGATAGCCCATCAGCGGGTCGAGTACGTGCTGCCAGGGGCGCGTCGCATCGGGATAACGCAAGATCACCTCTTGGCCATCCTCCCAGGCACGCAAGATATCCGGCAGCAAGCGCTCGGCAGACCAGTCCCCGCCCCCTAGCACGTTGCCAGCGCGCGCCGTGGCCAGGGCCACGCCGGAGGTACGCAGGAACGAGTCGCGGTAGCTCGCGCACAGCAGTTCGACACAGGCCTTGCTGCTGCTATAGGGGTCGAAGCCGCCTAGGGCGTCCTGTTCCCGGTAGGGCCAGGGCCATTCGCGGTTGTCGTAGCACTTGTCGGTGGTCACCACCAGCACCGCGCGTACCGAAGGCGTGGCACGCACGGCCTCCAGCAGGTTGAGCGTGCCCATGACGTTGGTTGCGTAGGTATCGCCTGGCGCACGATAGGATTCACGCACCAGCGGCTGAGCCGCGAGATGCAGCACCACCTCCGGCTGGAAATCCTTCAAGGCATGGGCCAGGGCCGAAGCATCACGGATATCGGCGAAATCGCCGGCTATCTGCTGTTGCAGTTGCGCGGCCTGCCACAACGATGGCGTGGTCGCGGCAGGCAAGGCAAAGCCGCGCAGTTCGGCGCCAAGCTGGCGCAGCCAGACAGCCAGCCAACCGCCCTTGAAGCCGGTATGCCCGGTCAGCAGGACTCGGCGCCCTGCCCAGAATGCCGGGTTCAGCGCCATAGCTGCCAAGCTGCTTCGCCGTTTTTCCAGTGTTCTTCAAGCAGCATGCGATCACGCAGGGTGTCCATCGGCTGCCAGAAGCCACGGTGCAGGTGGCTCATCAGCTGCTCTTCCTTGGCCAGACGACGCAGCGGCTCGTATTCCCAGGTGGTGTCGTCGCCTTCGATGTAATCGAGCACGGTCGGTTCCAGCACGAAGAAGCCGCCATTGATCCAGCCACCGTCGCCCAAGGGTTTTTCCTGGAAGCCACGTACCTGCTCGCCCTGCACATCCAGCGCGCCATAACGCCCCGGCGGCTGCACGGCGGTAACCGTGGCCAGCCTGCCGTGCTGCCGGTGGAAGTCGATCAGTTGGGGGATATCGACGTCGGACACACCGTCGCCGTAAGTCAGGCAAAAGGTTTCATCGCCAACATAGTCGCGGACACGCTTCAGGCGGCCACCGGTGGCGGTGTTTTCCCCGGTGTCCACCAGCGTCACCCGCCAAGGTTCGGCGTGGCGGTTGTGGATATCCATGCGGTTTTCCGCCATGTCGAAGGTCACGTCCGACATGTGCAGGAAGTAGTTGGCGAAGTATTCCTTGATCACATAGCCCTTGTAGCCCAGGCAAATGACGAAGTCGTTGATACCGTAATGCGAGTAGATCTTCATGATGTGCCAGATGATCGGCTTGCCGCCTATCTCGATCATCGGCTTTGGGCGCAGGTGGGATTCTTCGCTGATGCGTGTGCCCAGCCCACCGGCCAGAATGACTGCTTTCATTATGCTGTTTGTCCGCATTGGTCGGAGGGGTGACAAAAAACTGACCCCTGGCCCTTTATGCTATGCAAAGCAAAACGCATGCCTGCTTTAAAGTGGCAGTCGCAATGCATGACTGGAGATTTATAGGGGTGCGGAAATCGAGCGCCGCCCGCGCGGCGCATCGCGAGCTGCGCTCGCTCCTACGTTTGTTTCTGGCCAATCGTGCCTGTGGGATCTGCGCGCGAATGCCTGCGCAGGACACGAAATTGCTGGGTAAGAACAAGGCGGTCGCGCACGCTGGCGCAGGAGATACTGGCCCGAAACAAATGTAGGAGCGAGCGCAGCTCGCGATGCGCCGCG
>NZ_JANIAG010000198.1:0-9113 GCF_028682155.1 Pseudomonas sp. 39004 | reverse complement strand
CATTGGCAGAGTCATTGGCAGCGCACCCTGCCCAACAGCGCCCGGGTCGAGCAGCACGACTGGCTGACCCCGCAACGGCGCGATTGGGTGCAGGCCCTGGAACAGGCGATCACCGCCGAACGCTCGCCGGTGATCCTCATCGCCCACAGCCTGGGCTGCATCACCGTCGCCCACTGGGCCGCCGAGGCCAGCCCGGCGATGCTGCGCCAAGTGCGTGGCGCGCTGCTGGTGGCGCCTGCGGATGTCGAGCGGCCGACCTGCGCACCGGCCCTGCGCAACTTCGCGCCGATCCCGATGCAGGCGCTGCCGTTCCCAAGCCAGGTGGTCAGCTCCGACAACGACCCGGCAGTGAGCGTGCCGCGTGCACTGCACCTGGCCCAGGCCTGGGGTGCTGAAGCGGGGTTGCTGACCAATGCCGGGCACATCAACGTCAAGTCCGGCCACGAGCGCTGGGAACAAGGCTTCGCCTACCTGTATCGCCTGCAGAGCCGGGTCGAGCAGCGCGCACTGCGCCGCGCCTGATCGCCCCTACTGATTACCGTTAGCCTGACGCCCGGCCATCGAAGGCCTGGGGCGGGAGTTCGTCATGACCTTTCAAAACCCGTTTGGCCAGCCGCTGCTGACCTTCCCCGAGCTGGACAAGAGCCCGCTGAGCATTCGTGCCAAGGCCCTGGTGTTCATCGACCCCCGTTCGCAACAGCTTCGCCAAGACCTCGAACGCCTGGCGCCACTGCCCTTGCCTGTGCTGATTCGTGGCGAGACCGGTACCGGCAAGGAGTTGCTGGCGCGGCAGATTCATCGCGCCAGTGACCGCAGCGGGCTGTTCGTGTCGGTCAACTGCGCGGCCATCAGCCCGACCTACGCCGACGCCGAATTGTTCGGCTACAGCGCTGGTGCCCACAGCGGCACTGCCAGCAGCCGCGCCGGGTGGTTCGGTTCGGCCAACGGCGGCACCCTGTACCTGGACGAGATAGCCGACTTGCCGCTGGAGATCCAGAGCAAGCTGCTGGCCGCGCTGGAAAACCGCGAGGTGACCCGCGTCGGCGCGCAGCAGCCTCAGCCTGTGGATGTGCGCCTGGTGGCGGCGACCAGCATCGACCTGGCGCGGGTGGTGAAGGCCGGCAGGTTCAATGAGCGCCTGTACCAGTACCTGCGCGAGGGCGCGCTGGAACTGCCCCCCTTACGCGAGCGCCGTGGCGATATTCTGCCGTTGGCCGAGTACTTTGTGGGTATCTACACCGCCCGCCTGCAACGCTCTGTGCCGCTGATCAGCGACGCGGCCCAGCAGGTGCTGGAAGCCCATGCCTGGCCCGGCAACACCCGCGAGCTGGAGAACGTCATCCACTTCGCCCTGCTGGTGAATGACAGCGAAGAGATCCAGCCGGAGGACCTCGACCTGCCCAACCCTGCGCGTTAGACAGCGCTCATAAGCAAAGGCGGTGATGGCAGTTTGTTTTTGGAATAAGCAGCTAATTAAAAGATATTGTTGCGGCATAAGAAATCTCGGTATTGTCCGCTTCACGCTCACCCCACACGGGGCAGGGCACACGACTTCGCCATCGCCGATGGCCCAGATTCAGAACAAGGACCACCATGAAGAAGACCCTGCTGACCACTGCCCTGGCCGCCGCCCTGTCGCTCGCTGGCCTGGCCAATGCCGCCGAAAAACTGGTGGTGGCTGCCACTCCGGTGCCGCATGCCGAGATTCTCGAGCTGATCAAGCCGACCCTGGCCAAGGAAGGCGTGGACCTGCAGATCAAAGTCTTCACCGACTACGTGCAGCCCAACGTGCAGGTTGACCAGAAGCGTCTGGACGCCAACTACTTCCAGACCCTGCCGTACCTGCAGAACTTCAACGAGGGCAAAGGCACCCACCTGGAAACCGTGGTTGGCGTGCACGTCGAACCGTTCGGTGGCTACTCGAAGAAGGTCAAAAGCCTGAGCGAGCTGAAGGAAGGCGCCACCGTTGCCATCCCTAACGAGGGCAGCAACAGCGGCCGGGCCCTGCTGCTGCTGCAGAAGGCTGGCCTGATCACACTGAAAGATCCGAAAAATGCCTTGGCCACCCCGAAAGACATCGCCACGAACCCGAAGAAGCTGAAATTCCGCGAGTTGGAATCGGCCATGCTGCCGCGTGTGCTGGATCAGGTTGACCTGGACATGATCAACACCAACTACGCCCTGGAAGCCGGCCTGAACCCGGCCAAGGATGCGCTGGTGATCGAAGGTGCCGATTCGCCGTACGTGAACTTCCTGGTGGCTCGCCCGGACAACAAGGACAGCGAGGCCATCCAGAAGCTGGCCAAGGCCCTGACCAGCCCGGAAGTGAAGGAATTCATCGCCAAGAAATACAGCGGTGCGGTACTGCCGGCGTTCTGATCCGGTTGTAGCCCCAAGCCTGAAAACGCCGACACGTTCATGTCGGCGTTTTTGTTTGTGCGCGTGACAAGGGCAAAGTTAACCTGTGATATGCATATGCGATAAAGGTATTTATTAAATATTTTTTAGATCATTAAAGTCTAGTGATCGTGCCCCGGGGCACACTGCAGACTTGTTCTACCCATGACCTTCGACATCGCATTCATCCTCAGCACCCTGCCGGCATTTCTCAAGGCCGTGGGTGTGACCTTGCAGGTAGGCCTGATCGCCATCGCGACCTCGACGCTGGTGGCCCTGATCAACGCCACGATCCTGGTATTGCGCACGCCATACCTGTGGCGCCTGGTAAAGGGCTATGTGGAGCTGGCGCGCAATACGCCGCTGCTGATCCAGCTGTTCTTCGTGTATTTCGCCTTGCCCAGCCTGGGCCTGAAAATTTCCGGTTTTACCGCAGCGATCCTCACCATGACCTTCATGGGCGGTGCCTACCTGACCGAGGTGCTGCGTGCCGGTGTCGAGGCGGTGCCGCGGGCTCAGTTGGAGTCCGGGCGCTCCATCGGTCTGTCCGAAGGCCAATTGCTGCGGCATGTGATCCTGCCCCAGGCCACTGTCCTCAGCCTGCCCGCGCTGTTCGCCAACTTCATCTTCCTGCTCAAGGAAACCACCGTCGTTTCCGCCGTGGCCGTACCCGAGATCCTCTACACCACCAAGAACTACATCGCGTTGTACTACAAGACTTATGAAATGCTCGCCGTGCTGACCTTGCTCTGCGTGCTGCTGTTCCTGCCGCTGTCGTTGCTGCTGCGGTACCTGGAAAGGAGGCTGCAGCATGGCCAGTTCGGCGCCTGAACTGTTGCTGGTGTCGCTGCCGCAACTGGCCGGCGGTGCCGCGCAGACCTTGGCTATTTCGGCATTGGGCATCCTCTTCGCGACCTTGGGCGGCGTGCTGTATGGCGTGCTGGCCAGCCTTGGCAACCGTGGCCTGAACCTCGCCCTGCAAATCTATCTGGAGCTGTTTCGCGCCATCCCCGTGTTGGTTTGGCTGTACTTGGTGTTTTTCGGCCTGCCGATCTTCTTCGCCCTGAGCATTCCCAGTTTCTGGTGCGCGGTGCTGGTGCTGGGCCTCTGGGGGGCCAGCGAAATCGGTGAGGTGGTGCGCGGTGCGCTGCATTCGCTGCCGCGTGGTCAACGTGAAGCCGGGCTGTCGATTGGCCTGTCCGGCTGGCAGTTGTATGGCTACGTACTGCTGCCCCAGGCACTCAAGCGCATGACCCCGCCGACCATCAACATCTACACGCGGATCATCAAGACCAGCTCGCTGGCGGTATTGATCGGCGTGGTCGAGGTGATCAAGGCCGGCCAGCAGATCATCGAGCGCACCTACGAGTCGGTGCTGATCTACGGCGCGTTGTTTCTGTTCTTCTTCATCATCTGTTATCCGCTGTCCGCCGCCTCGCGCGTGCTGGAACGCCGTTGGGCACACGTATGAGCGCATTGATCGAATTTCAGGGTTTCAACAAGTTCTTTGGCGAGCACCAGGTGCTCAAGGACGTCGACCTCCAGGTGCACGCCGGCGAAGTGGTGGTGGTGCTGGGGCCCAGTGGCTGCGGCAAGAGCACCTTGCTGCGCTGCCTGAATGGCCTTGAACACGCCCACAGTGGCCAACTGCGCCTGGATGGCCAGGCACTGCTCGACCCGCGCACCGACTGGCGCCAGGTGCGCCAGCGGGTTGGCATGGTGTTCCAGAGTTACCACCTGTTCGGCCACATGAATGTGATCGACAACCTGCTGCTTGGCCCGCTCAAAGTGCAAAAGCGCGAGCGGGCCGAAGCGCAGGCCCAGGCCGAGGCGTTGCTGGCGCGGGTGGGCCTGCTGGACAAGCGCGATGCCTTCCCCCGGCAGCTGTCTGGCGGCCAGCAGCAGCGCATCGCGATTGTCCGCTCGCTGTGCATGAACCCCGAGGTGATGTTGTTCGATGAAGTCACAGCGGCCCTCGACCCGGAAATGGTCAAGGAGGTGCTGCAGGTGATTCAGGGCCTGGCCCGCGACGGCATGACCTTGCTCATCGTCACCCACGAAATGGCCTTCGCTCGCGCGGTGGCCGACCGCATCGTGTTCATGGAGGCCGGCAGGGTCCTTGAACAGAGCGACCCCGAGAGCTTCTTCACCCGACCGCAGACCGCACGCGCGCAGCAGTTCCTGGAGAAATTCTCCTTTGTAGAAAGCCTGCCGAAGACACTGCACAAGGAACTGTCATGAAAACTGCCAACTTCACCAAACTGCTGGCGCCGTTGTTCGGCCTGGCCTTGCTGGCCGGCTGCAACAAGGCCGAAGAACCCCCCAAACCCGCGGCGGCCTCACCTGCAACCAGCTACCTGGAAACCATCAAGGCCCGCGACAAGCTGATCGTCGGCGTGTTCACCGACAAACCGCCGTTCGGCTTCGTCGATGAAAAGGGCCGCTACGTGGGCTTCGATACAGACATCGGTCGCCGTCTGGCCAAGGACCTGCTGGGCGATGAAAACAAAGTCGAATTCGTTGCCGTGGAGCCGGCCAGCCGTATTCCGTTCCTGCAGAGTGACAAGGTCGACCTGATCCTTGCCAACATGACCGTGACCCCGGAGCGCAAGGAAGCGGTGGACTTTACCAACCCCAACCTGCGTGTCGCCGTGCAGGCCATTGTTGCCGACGGCAGCGCGGTGCAGAAGCTCGACGACCTGGCCGACAAGACCATCATCGTCACCACGGGCACCACGGCCGATATCTGGCTGACCAAGCACCACCCGGACTGGACGCTGCTCAAGTTCGAGAAGAACAGCGAGTCGCTGCAAGCGCTGGCCACGGGCCGTGGCGATGCCTATGCCCAGGACAACCTGATTCTGTTCAGCTGGGCCAAGCAGAACCCAGGCTACCGCGTGCTGCCTGAGCTGCTGGGCGACGAGGCACCGATTGCGCCGGCGGTGAAGAAGGGCAACACCGAGTTGCGCGACTGGGTGAATGCGGAGCTGGCCAAGCTGGGCGAGGAGAAGTTCCTGCTCAAGCTGTATGACCAGTATGTGCGCAAGGAGCTGAGCGACGACACCAAGCCTGAGAGCGTGATTGTCGAAGGCGGCAAGTGGCAGGGTTGATCGGCTAACGGGGGCCGCACAGCGGCCCTTACTCAGCCGGCACCAATCTCAAGGTGCTCTGCGCCGGTATCACGCCCATCTGTGCCTTCTGATACTGCCCCTCGATATAGCCCTCGGCCTGATCCGCATAATGCTGGTCAAACGGCACGCCACTTTGCCCAACCGGGTTGCTCGTCAATGCCTGCCCCGCATCGGCAAAGTCGATCAGCCTTCGCGTCGAAGGCCCATAAGTCACCGGCCATGGCGCCGGCCCGATCTTCGCCGACAGATTGTTGGGCACCTCATGCGTGCCTGGCGCGGCAAACGGGCCGACGTTGAACAGCAGGTTCAGCGGCTTTTTCACGCCGAGCGGATGGTTATGGGTCAAGGTATGGGTCTTGCCCCATTGCCAACTGGCCGGGTCGCTGCCCAGGGTATCGCGCAGGTGCTTCAAGCTCTTCTGCCAGGCGATGCGCACGATTGCCGCGCGGTCGGTACGTTCGTTGGCACCTCGGGTGCTCCACCAGGGCGACGCGGCATCCGCTGCCAGGCGGGGCAGGGCGGCATCGATGGCACGGGTGCTGATCAGCACCGGGAACCAGGTGTCGCCCAGTTCGTCATGCAGGGCAGCGAATGCCAGTTCATAGAGAAACTGGTTGAACAGCGTCGCGCTGGTCGAGTCCAGAGGGTAGTCACCGGCCCAGGCGGCCAGTTGCTCGACCAGCTCTTTTTCCTCGTCGCCCTCGGCCACCGCGCGCAGCGTCGCCAGCAACGGGGCAAGGGTGCGCGGGCCATAATCGCTGTGGGTGTCCAGCTGCAAGGCCTGGCTGTTCTGGGTGTCCCACTTCACGTCACGGTTGGCCAGGTGGCGGTCGAGTTGGCGGCCGAGGGCGGCTGATAGTTGGCCGAGACGATGTAGCCGCGTGAAGGGTTCTCTTGCTGCGGGTTGGCACTGAAGGGGTAGAAACCGAGCTTGTCCGCCTGTGGGCTGGCGCCATCGAGGATGAACGTCGGGTTGACGCCTTGCGGGCGGATCGGCAGTTGTGCCGCTGCCCACCAGCCGATATCGCCACGGGCATTGGCCCAGACGAAGTTCAGCCCAGGCGCCTGAACCTTGGCGGCGGCCTCGCGCATCTTGCCCAGGGTGTCGGCGCGGTTGAGCTGGTAGAATCCGTCGAGAATCGGGTTTTCGGTTTCAAGAAAGGCCCACCACATGGCCACCGGCGTGGTCCCGGCGCTGGCGCCCAGTACCTCGTTGACGATCGGGCCATGGGGCGAGCGGCGCAGGCTGATGGTGACCGGAGCCTCGCCTTTGACGGCAATGGTCTGTTCAGTCTTTTCCAGTGTTTGCCATGTGCCGTCGATCATCACCTGGTCGCTGTTGGCGGGGTTGGTCCGTTCGGCGATCAGGTCGACGTCATCGTTCTGGAACATGGTCAGGCTCCAGCCGAAGTCGCGGTTGTGCCCGAGCAGTGCGAAGGGGTTCAGGGCCTGGAAGTAGCCGTAGAGGTTGAACCCGGGCGCCGACAGTTCGGCCTCGTACCACACCGCCGGCACTGCGAAACTGATGTGCGGGTCACCGGCCAGCAGGGGCTTGCCGCTGCGGGTATGGCTGCCGGAAACGGCCCAGGCGTTGCTGCCTTCGAACTGCGGGATACCGGCGTCGTTCAGGGCGTCATGGCTGAGCCGGGCAAGTGCCTCCAGGCTGCGCCAGTCGGCGGCGGCCAAGGGGCTAGCCAAGGCACCCTCGGGCTGCCAGTCGAGGTCGAAGATCTTCAGGTACTGCGGGCCAAGCTGGTCGCGGATGTAGGTCAATGCCGGCTCGGTACGGAACGCGGCGGCGAAACTGTAGGCCAGGTAGCCGGCGATGCTGAGGGTGTCTTCGGCAGTGAACGGACGTGGGGTAATGCCCAGCAGGTCGAATTCGATTGGCTTGGGGTGGCTGGCCTGCCAGCTTTCGATGCCTTCAAGGTAGGCTTGCAGGGCCTGCCAGGCGGGCGATTGGCGGTCCAGCCGCTGCACCATCAGTGCCGCCTGATCGCGGATGCGCAGGCTGCGGAACAGGGTATCGGTGGGCAGCAGTTTGTCGCCGAGCACCTCGGCCAGCTCGCCTCGGGCCAGGCGGCGCATGATCTCCATCTGGAACAACCGGTCCTGGGCATGCACGTAGCCCAAGGCGCGGTACAGGTCCTGTTCGTTCTGCGCCTGCAGGTGCGGCACGCCGCGCCCGTCGTAGCGCACACTGACCGGCGCCTGCAGGCCGGCGATCAGCACCTCGCCCTCGCGTTGCGGCAGCTTGCCGTGCACGTACCAGTAACCGGCGCCAGCGGCCACGGCGATCACCACGGCCAACAGGGTCAGGCTGCGCTTCATCGAGACTCCTTGTGCATTAGAACGGAAACTGTGGTCCGATCATCGACGGATTCGCGAACAGAGCATAGCCCTCGAAAGGAGTTTCCATGTCCCTCAGCGAAAAACAGAAAATGCTCAGCGGCCAGCTCTACCACGCTGGCTGCCCCGAGCTGCAGGCCGAGCAGATTGCCAACAAGCACTGGATGCACCGCTACAACAACAGCTTCGAACTGCTCAACGACGCACGTCACAGCCTGCTGGCCGAGCACTTTGGCCAAGCCGGCGAAGGCACGGTGATCCGCCCGCCGTTCTATTGCGACTACGGCTACAACATCAACGTTGGCAGCAATACGTTCATGAACTTCAACTGCGTGATCCTCGATGTGCTGCCGGTGCACATCGGCGACGATTGCCAGATTGGCCCGGCGGTGCAGATCTACACCGCCGACCACCCATTGGACCCTGAGCTGCGCCGCACCGGCCTTGAAAGCGGCCGGCCGGTAACCCTCGGCAACAATGTGTGGATTGGCGGCGGGGCGATCATCTTGCCGGGGGTGACCATTGGCGACAACGCGGTGGTCGGCGCGGGCAGCGTGGTGACGCGTGATGTGCCCGCGGGTGCAGTGGTGGTGGGTAACCCGGCGCGGGTGCGTCAGGCGCCCCAAGGGCAGTAGCAACCCACCGCCAGAGTGTTGGAGGCGGTCACTGGGCGGCCGTCGAGCAACGCCTTGATAATCGGCTCGATGAAGCTGTTGCTGGCGTTGCACACCGCGCCCTCGCTGTAGGGGCCGAAGTAGGCCAGGTGGCCTTGCCGGTCCCAAATGGCCACGGCCGGGGAGGCGGGCAGGTGTTCGCTGCCAGGAAGGCTGGCGAGGGGCTTGAGGGCAGTGAGGTTCGCCGGTAGCTGGCCGTGGCTGCCGGGCTTTTGCAACACATGGAAAGTGACGCCCTGGCCTGTGAACTGGCTGACCAAGTCGCCCAGGTGTTGTTGGTTACCGACATTGCACGGGCAGGCCGGGTCCCAGAAGTGCACGACGCGGATCGGCCCGGGGCCGGCCAGTTCGGGGGGCAGTTGCAGTTGGCTGCCGTCGAACAGGGTGGCCTGGTTGTCGAACGTGCGCAGGTAGCGGGCCTGGAAAGCGTCGTAGGCCAGCCACAGGGTGAGGATGCAGAGCAACAGGGCAAGCAGTTTGATGACGCGAGTATTCATGAGGGTGTCCGCGGGCCTTTGTAGGAGCGGCCTTGCGTCGCGAACGGGGTGCGGAGCAGCCCCAG
>NZ_JANIAG010000197.1:0-9263 GCF_028682155.1 Pseudomonas sp. 39004 | reverse complement strand
TCAAAAATTCTGACAACAATCGTCTTCCATCATCAACCAAAACGGGCATAAATTCCCTACCGCCTCCCAGCACCAACGGTAGCCCCAATGCCCAGCCAAAACCCAGCCGCCCCTGCCCTGGCCACCCTGATCCAGCGCTCCGCCCTGCCCAGCCCTTCGCTAAGCGAAGCCCAGGCGCACGCCTTGCTGCAGACGCATTACAACCTGGCTGGCAACCTGACGTCGCTGGGCAGCCAGCAGGACCTGAACTTCCGCCTGGATTCCCCCCAAGGCCGTTTCGTGCTCAAGGCCTGCCACGGCAGCTACGCCCAGGTCGAACTGGAAGCCCAGCACGCCGCCTTGGCCTACCTGCGTGAACAGGGCTTGCCCGTACCCGCAGTACGCCCCGCACAAACCGGCCAAGCGCTGCTGGCACTGGACATCGCCGGCCAACCACTGCGCGTACGCCTGCTCGACTACATCGACGGCCAGCCGCTGACCCGCCTCAAACACATGCCGCCACGCCTGATGGCCGAACTGGGCAAGCTCTGCGCTCGGCTGGACAAAGCCCTGGCCGACTTTGACCACCCAGGCCTGAGCCGCACCCTGCAGTGGGACCCGCAGCACGCCCAGGCACTGATCCAACACCTGCTGCCAGTGCTACAGGACGCAGGCCACCGCGCCCGTGTAGAGCAAGCCACCCAGCTGGCCGCTGCGCACCTGGCTCCGCTGGCCGACCAACTGCCCTGCCAGGCCGTGCACCTGGACGTGACCGACGACAACGCTGTGTGGGCCCGCGATGGCGAGCGCCAGTGGCAGTTGCAGGGCGTGATCGACTTCGGCGACCTGCTGCGCACCTGGCGCATCGCCGACCTGTCAGTGACCTGCGCTGCGCTGCTGCACCATGCCGAAGGCGACCCGCTGCGCATTCTGCCGGCGGTACGTGCCTATCAGGCGCTCAACCCGCTGAACGAAGCCGAACTGCGAGCCCTGTGGCCATTGGTACTCAACCGCGCCGCGGTACTGGTACTGAGCAGCGAGCAACAGCTCGCCGTAGAGCCGGGCAACCAGTACATCCGCAACAACATCGCGCATGAATGGGAAATCTTCGACACCGCTACCGCCGTGCCTTTCGCGTTGATGGAGGCGGCCATCCTGCAGGCGGCCGATCTTCAACCCGGCAAGCCCGAGCTGGCCGGTTGTGCGCCGCTGTTGCCCGAACTGGTCGGCCAGCCGGTCGCACGCCTCGACCTGGGCGTGCTCAGCCCGCACTGCGAAGCGGGCAACTGGGAGCAGCCAGGGTTCGATCAGCACCTGCTGGCCGCACAACCGACCCCGGCGAGCACGCTGCATGGCCAGTATCGCCTGTCACAAACCCATATCGACCGCCCCGAAGAACCTGCCACCTGCGCGCTGGGTGTGGAGTTGCAGGTGCCGAACGGCAGCCTGCTGCAGGCACCAGAGGCCGGCACTTGGCAGCGTCACGGCGATGGCCGCGGCTGCCTGCACACGCCGCAGTGGGCCTTGTGGCTCACGGGGCTGGAAGATACCCCGGTGAATGGCCAAGCCGTAGCAAAAGGTCAACCACTGGGCAGCAGCCATGGCGTGCTCAGCGTACAGCTGTGCCTGGATAACGCTACCCGCCCTCCCTTCTTCGCCACGCCCTCCCGGGCCGCAGCCTGGTTGGCGCTATGCCCGTCGCCTGCCGCGCTGCTGGGCGTTGACTGCGACGCCGAAGCGCTGCCCGACGCGCAGGCGCTGCTGGCACGCCGCGACGCAAGCTTCGCCCGCTCGCAGAAGCACTACTACGCGCAACCGCCGCATGTCGAACGCGGCTGGCGCAATTACCTGATCGACATGCAGGGCCGTTCGTACCTGGACATGCTCAACAACGTTGCCGTGCTTGGCCATGGCCACCCACGCATGGTGGCCGAGTCGGCGCGGCAGTGGTCGTTGCTCAACACCAACTCGCGCTTCCATTACGCCGCCATCGCCGAGTTCTCCGAACGCTTGCTCAAACTGGCGCCGGAAGGCTTCGACCGGGTGTTTCTGGTCAACAGCGGCACCGAGGCCAACGACCTGGCCATCCGCCTGGCCTGGGCCTACAGCGGCGGGCGCGACCTGCTCAGCGTGCTGGAGGCCTACCACGGCTGGTCGGTGGCCACCGACGCCATTTCCACGTCCATCGCCGATAACCCGCAGGCACTGGAGACCCGGCCAGACTGGGTGCACCCGGTCGAGGCGCCGAACACCTTCCGTGGGCGTTTTCGCGGTGCCGACAGCGCCGCCGACTACCTGCGTGACGTCGATGCCAAGCTCGCCGACCTCGATGGCCGTGGCCGTCAGCTGGCTGGCATCATTTGCGAACCGGTGTACGGCAACGCCGGCGGCATCTCGCTACCCGCGGGCTACCTTGCCGACGCCTATGCCAAGGTGCGCGCCCGGGGCGGCGTGTGCATCGCCGACGAAGTGCAGGTCGGTTATGGCCGGCTGGGCGAGTACTTCTGGGGCTTCGAGGAACAAGGCGTGGTGCCCGACATCATCACCATGGCCAAAGGCATGGGCAACGGCCAGCCGCTGGGCGTGGTGATCACCCGGCGTGAGATAGCCGAGGCGCTGGAGGCGCAGGGCTACTTCTTCTCGTCGGCGGGGGGTAGCCCGGTCAGTTGCCGCATCGGCATGGCGGTGCTGGACGTGATGCAGGAGGAAGGGCTGTGGGACAACGCCCGCGACACCGGGCGCTATTTCAAGGCACGCTTGCAGGCATTGGTCGACAGGCACCCGCTCGCCGGCGCAGCGCATGGCTCGGGCTTCTACCTGGGCCTGGAGCTGGTACGCGACCGGCAGACGCTGGAGCCGGCGACCGAGGAGACCCTGCTGCTGTGCGATCGCCTGCGCGAGCTGGGCATCTTCATGCAACCGACCGGCGACTACCTGAACATCCTCAAGATCAAACCGCCGATGTGCACCACCCAGGCGAGCGTGGACTACTTTGTCGACAGCGTGGACCGTATCCTGTCGGAAGACCTGTAGCCCGCCTAGGAGGGGTTCTGACAATGGCCTTTACCAGCGACTCTCTTGCAGTCTTTCTGGCGGTACTGGAGGCAGGGTCGTTTTCTGCAGCCGCACGCAAGCTGGGGCGCGTGCCTTCGGCCGTGAGCATGGCCATCGCCCAGCTGGAAGCAGAACTGGACCTGGCCCTGTTCGACCGCGCCACACGCAAAGCCTTGCCGACCAGCGCAGCACTGGCGCTCGAACCGCAGGCCAGGCAGGTGATCTGCCAGCTCAACTTGCTGGACGCCCAGGCGCTGCAACTGCACAAGGGGCTGGAAAAACGCCTGACCATCGCCATGGCGCCCGAGCTGCAGACCGGCCGCTGGAGCCAGCCCCTGGAAACCCTCGCGCAGGAATTCCCCAGCCTTGAGATCGAAGTACGTTCGGCCACCCAAGCCGAGGCCATTCGTTTGCTGCACGATGGCAGCGTGCAGTTGGCCCTGGTATTCGAACGGCCCGGGATCGATGAGCGCGAGTCGTTTCTTGAAGCCGGCAGCCAACTGCTGGTAGCCGTTGCTTCACCGCGCCACCCCGCCGGGCGCAACAACGGCACGCCGCTGCCGGAAGAGGCGTTCGCCGAGCAACGGCAAATCATCGTGGCCTCCGGCAAAGCCACCGGCTCCGACCCGCGCATGGTGCTGTCGCGGCGGATCTGGCTGACCGACAGCTACCTGGCGACGCTGGACCTGGTGCAATCCGGCCTGGGTTGGGCCTACCTGCCGCAGCCGCTGGTTGAGCCGTTGATTGCCTCGGGCGCATTGGCCGAGGTGCGCTTCGACAACATGGCCAGCCGGTTACGCTTGTGGGTCGACATCATCTGGGTCAAACCGCGGCCCTTGGGCCTGGGCGCGCGGCGCTATCTGGAGGTCATGCGCCAGCTGTTCGAAAAAGAGCCGCCCAGGGCCTGATGCCACCCCGTCCGCTCACGAGCCTGGCGCTACCAGCCTGTAGCCTACCCCCGCCTCGGTGATGATGAACCGCGGCGCCATTGGGTCATCCCCAAGCTTCTGGCGCAGATGCCCGACCACGATGCGCAGGTAGTGGGTATCGTCGACATGGCTCGGCCCCCAGATGTCCTTGAGCAACTGCTGCTGAGTAATCACCCGGCCCGGGTGCGCGGCCAACTGGGCCAACAGCGCATACTCCTTGCGCGTCAACGCGACCTCCACGCCCTCCAGGGTCACCCGGCGGAAGGCGAAGTCCACGGTCAACGGCCCGAAACTGGCGGCCACCTCACCGCCACCGGCCTGCGGCACCTGGCGCAACAGGGCACGCACCCGCGCCAGAAACTCCTGAATGCCAAACGGTTTGGTCACATAGTCATTGGCCCCGCCGTCCAGTGCATCGACCTTCTGCACCTCGCTGGCACGCACCGACAGCACCAGCACCGGCACCGCGCTCCATTCGCGCAACTCACGCAGCACCTGCTGGCCGTCCATGTCCGGCAGGCCGAGGTCGAGCACCACCAGGTCAGGCTTGCCCAAGGCGGCTTGCGCCAGGCCCTCGCCGCCGGTGGCAGCCTCGAGCACCTTGTAGCCTTGGGACATCAGGCTGATACGCAAGAACTTGCGGATCTGCGGCTCGTCGTCGATGACCAAAAGGGTGGCGGGCTGGCTCATGGGGTTTCGCTTTCAGCTTCGGGTTGAGGGGGCAGCGGCAAGCATAGAGTGATGCCGGTGCCCTGGCCATCGATGCCGTCACCCACCAAAATCTGCCCGCCATGGGCGCCAATCATGCCCTGGCAGATGGCCAGGCCCAGGCCGGTGCCCTGCCCGCCTCGATCACCACGGGCGGCGGTGTAGAACATGTCGAAGATCTTCTCCCGCTCCGCCAGGGGAATGCCGGGGCCCTGGTCGCGCACGGCCATGTGCAATTGCGCGTCCATCACCGACACCTGCAGCTCCAGCCGACCGTTGGCCGGCGAGAAGCGTGCGGCGTTCTCCAGCACATTGACCAGCGCCTGCTCGATCAATGCCGCATGGACAAACAGCAACGGCAACTCGGCCGGCACCAAGGTGTGCACGCGCAATGGCGCCAACACCACGCGCAGGCGGTTGAGCGCGCTGCCAACGATGTCTGCGGGGGCTACCCAGTCACGGGCAAGCTTGAGGCCGCCGTGGCCCAGGCGGGTCATGTCGAGCAGGTTCTGGATGTAGCGGTCCAGGCGCTCGGCCTCGTCGCGCGTGCCTTCCAGCAGTTCGCGCCGGTCTTGTTCGGGGATCGCCTCGCCCAGCGCCAGCAAGCTGTCGATACTGCCGCGCATGGCGGTCAGCGGCGTACGCAGGTCGTGGGACACCGACGCGAGCAAGGCGCTGCGCAGTTGTTCGGTTTCGCCGTGCAGGCGCGCGGCCTCCAGCTGTTCGGCCAGCCGCGCGCGGGCCAGCGCCTGGGCCAGCGGCTGGCCCAGGGCCGTGAGCAGGCGCCGGCGCGGGTCACTGAGCGGGTCGCCAGTGCGCGAGCGCACGCCGAGCAGGGCCAGCGGCTGCTCCTCCACCGCCAAGGGCCACCACCACCAGCGGCCATTGGGCAAGGTATCGCTGCCTTGGCCGGCCGCCTGACCGTGTTGCCAGGCCCAGTCGGCAGCGGCCCGTTCGTTGTCGCTCAGCGCGTGGGCTTCGCCACTGGCCACGCGCAACAGGCCCTCGGCATCACGTTCGAGCAAGCACACGTGCAGGTCCTGCCAGCCGTCCAGGTGCTGGCCGGCGGCGTTGAACACCGCCTGACGGTCGGTGGCGACGGTCAGCCGACGCGACAGGTCGAGCAGTTGGCTGGTCTGCGCCTGGGTTTCGCGCAGTGCCTGCAACTGGCGGCGCTGACGGGCCGCCAGGTTACCCGTGAGGGCGGCCATGAGCAGGAAGAACACCAGGGTCAGTACGTCTTCTTCGCGCTGGATGCTGAAGGAGAAATTCGGCGGGATGAACAAGAAATCGTACGTCAGGAACGACAACGCCGCACACGCCAGCGCCGGCCCCAGGCTGCTGCGCACCGCCACCAGCAACACCGCAGCAAGAAACACCAAGGAGATATTGGGCAGCGCCAGCACGCTCGACACCGCCCAGGCCAGGCCGGCCGCCATGACGGTGGCCAGCAGGGCCAGCAGATAATGCCGCCACACCCACACACGCTTGACCGCCGAGCGGGCCGGTTGCGGCTGGGCATCGCGGTCGAGCACGTTGATTTCCAGCCCATGGCTTTCGCGCAACAGCCGCGCCGCAACCCCCGCCCCCAACAGGCGCCGACGCAGGCGATCGCGCGACTGCCCCACCAGCACCAGGCTGGCCCGGCGTTCGAGCGCATGCTGAATCAACGTGCGCGCCACTTCGCCGGCCCGCAACAGCACCACTTCGCCCCCCAGGCGCTCGGCCAGTTGCTGCGCAGCCTGCAAGCGCTGACGCGCCGCCTCGTCACGCAGGCGACCGTTGTCCACGTGTACCAGGCTCCAGGGCAAGTGACGGCGCTGAGCCACCCGGCTGGCATGGCGCACCAGGCGTTCGGCCTGGTCGTCGCCATCGACGCCGACCAACAGCCGCCCGCGCAAGGCAGGGGCTTCCTGGCCGCGCTGGCGATAGCCGTGGGCCAGGTCGGCATCGACCTGGGCGGCGGCCGTCTGCATGGCCAGTTCGCGCAGGGCGGTCAGGTTGGTCTGCGAGAAATACGCATCGATGGCCGCCCGCGCCTGCTCCGGCACGTACACCTTGCCTTCTCGCAGGCGCTCGAGCAGTTCGCGGGGCGGCAGGTCGATCAGCACCAGTTCGAAAGCTTCCTGCAGCACCCAGTCCGGCAGGGTTTCACGCACCTGCACGCCAGTGATGTCGCGGACCTTGTCGTTGAGGCTCTCCAGGTGTTGCACGTTGACTGTGGTGTAGACGTCGATGCCGGCGGCGAGCAGTTCCTGCACGTCCTGCCAGCGCTTGGCATGGCGGCTGCCGGGTGCGTTGGTGTGCGCCAGCTCATCGACCAGGGCCAGGGCTGGCGCCGCGCTGAGCAGGCCGTCCAGGTCCATTTCCTCAAGCGTCACCCCGCGGTAATCGCTGCGCAGCAGCGGCTGCTGGGGCATGCCGCCGAGCAGCGCTTCGGTTTCGGCGCGGCCGTGAGTCTCGACCACCCCGGCCAGCACCTGCACGCCCTGGCGTTGCTGGGTGTGGGCGGCTTGCAGCATGGCGTAGGTCTTGCCCACCCCGGGTGCGGCGCCGAGAAACACCTTCAGCCTGCCGCGCCCAGCGCGCGGCAGGTTGGCCAACAGCGCGTCTGCGCGGGCGGAATCACTCATGTGTCATCCTTCAAAAATGCGGCGATCGTTGGGCCTGCGTTGCAGGCCCCCGTCTCAATGCGCCAACGTCTCCAAGGCCTGGTTCAGTGCCAGGACGTTGACCACAGGCGGCCCGATCAATGGGTGGAGGGTGGCCTCTTCAAGCAAGGCTTGCAAGCGCTCCTCCGGCACCTTGCGGGCCGCAGCCACACGCGGAATCTGGTAGGCCACGGCCTGCGGCGGCAAATGCGGGTCCAGGCCGCTGCCCGAGGTCGTCAGCAAGGCTTGAGGCACCGGGCCTTGTTGCGTTCGATACAGCGCGCCAGCATCACTGGCCACCCGCTCGGCCAAGGCCGGATTGCTCGGCGACAGGTTGCTGGCACTGCTGGCAACCGTGGCATAGGCCCCTGCCGAAGGCCGCGAATGGAACCAGCCATCGCCTTGGAAATCCTGGGCGATCAGGGCCGAACCGCGCACATGGCCCTGGGCGTCGCGCACCAGGCTGCCGTTGGCCTGTTCAGGGAAGGCGACCTGGGCGATACCGGTCACCGCCAACGGATACAGTGCGCCAGTGAGCAACGTCATCAGCAAGGCCAGGCTCAGGGCCGGGCGTACATAAGCGTTCATGGCGGCCTCCTCAGACCAGGTGCAGGGCATTGAGCAGCATGTCGATCAGCTTGATCCCGGCAAACGGCACGATGATGCCGCCCAGGCCGTAGATCAGCAGGTTGCGCCGCAACAGGTGGGCCGCGCTCGCCGCCTGCACCCGCACACCGCGCAAGGCCAACGGAATCAGCGCGATGATGATCAGCGCGTTGAACACGATCGCCGACAGGATCGCGCTCTGCGGGCTGGCCAGGTGCATCAGGTTGAGCACGCCCAGCTGCGGGTAGATGGCGGCGAACAAGGCCGGCAGGATGGCGAAGTACTTGGCCACGTCGTTGGCAATCGAGAAGGTGGTCAAGGCGCCGCGGGTCACCAGCAGTTCCTTGCCGACCTGAACCACATCCAGCAACTTGGTCGGGTCGCTGTCCAGGTCGACCATGTTGGCCGCCTCGCGGGCCGCCTGGGTGCCATCGTTCATGGCCATGCCGACGTCGGCCTGGGCCAGCGCCGGGGCGTCGTTGGCGCCGTCGCCGCACATGGCGACCAGGCGGCCGTCGTTCTGCTCCTGGCGGATCCGCGCCAGTTTCTTCTCTGGGGTGGCCTCGGCCAGCACGTCGTCGACCCCCGCCTCGGCGGCAATGGCAGCGGCGGTCAGCGGGTTGTCACCGGTCACCATCACGGTGCGGATGCCCAGCTTGCGCAGCTCGGCAAAGCGCTCGCGAATACCCGGTTTGACCACGTCCTTGAGGTGGATTACCCCAAGCAGGCGTTTGTCGACACACACCAGCAGCGGTGTGCCGCCACTCTGGGCAATCCGCTCGACCTCGCGGGCCAGCGCGGCGGGCATTTCCAGGCGCTGCATGCCGACAAAGGCCAGCACCGCATCGACCGCGCCCTTGCGGTAGCGATGCTGCTGGAAGTCGATACCTGACAGGCGCGTCTCGGCGCTGAAGGCAATGGCTTCGAACTGCCCGGCGACCGGTTCGACAAAGTCGTGCAACTGACGCAGGTACTCGACGATCGACTTGCCTTCGGCGGTGTCATCGGCCAGCGAAGCGAGCAAGGCGCCCTCGCCCAGCTCCTTGGCGGTTACCCCGGTGGCAGCATGCAGGGCACTGCAACGGCGGTTGCCGAAGGTGATGGTGCCGGTCTTGTCGAGCATCAGTGTATGCACGTCGCCAGCGGCTTCCACCGCGCGGCCGGAGCGGGCGATGACATTGAGCCGGACCAGGCGGTCCATGCCGGCAATGCCGATGGCCGACAGCAGGCCGCCAATGGTGGTGGGGATCAACGTCACCAGCAGCGCGGCGAGGAAGATCAACGGCAGGCTACCGCCGGCGAAGTGGGCGAACGGCTGCAAGGTCACCACCACGAC
>NZ_JANIAG010000196.1:0-9347 GCF_028682155.1 Pseudomonas sp. 39004 | reverse complement strand
GCGCGGCGCACGATCTCACAGGCGCTGCAAATGCCATGGCAAGCCCTAAACCCCACTAAACCCCACCCCGCCGCACATGCTTCACCAGCACCTTCTCCAACAACTCCCACATCGCAGGGTCGGTACTGAACGCCACATTGAACCGCATCCACCCCGTCGCCTTGGCATCCACCATGAATAGCTGCCCAGGCCCAAGCATGATCCCTTGCTCCAGCGCATCGTCCAGCAACGCCGCGCTATCTGGAATCGCCGGATGCCGGGTCCAGATGTACATCCCTTCGTCCGACTCGGTGAACAACTCGAAACCCAGCCGATGCAAGTGCCGGCCCACTTCCTGGTGCGCCTCGGCCAAACGCTGGCGCAGGCGCTTGAGGTGCTTGCGCCAGCGTCCGTCGATGATCGCGGCATACACCACGCGCTCCATCACCTGCGAGGTGGTGAGGCCCGAGCGCATTTTCAGGTGTACCAGTTTCTGCATCAGCTCCGGGTTGGCCATCATGTAGCCAACCCGCACGTTGGGCGAAATGCTCTTCGAGTAACTGCCCACGTACACCACCTGCTGCAGGTGGTCGAGGCTGGCCAGGCATGGCTGCGGCTCGGAGACCATGTCGGCGTACAGGTTGTTCTCCACCAGGCGGAAGCCATGCTGGCTGGCCAGTTGCAGCAAACGGTGCAGCTGCGGCAGCGGGGTGCGTGAGCAGGTCGGGCTGTGCAGGTGCGGCTGGGTGAAGAAGGCCGTCGGGCGGTGGTGCGCCAGCAGTTGCTCCAGCTGGTTGAGGTCGTAGCCGTTGGGCGTGCGCGGTACGCCGACCAGCGTCGCGCCCTGGGTGCGCAGGATGCTCATCAGGTTGGGGTAGCCGGGGTCGTCCACCAGCACCACGTCACCTGGGCGTACCAGGGTGCGCGCGGCCAGGTCCAGGGCCTGGCTGGCGCCGTGGGTGAGCATCAGTTGCGCCGGGTTGGCGACAATCGACAGCTCTTGCTGCAGGTTCTGCGCGGTCAGCGCACGCAGTTCTGCCAGGCCCATGGGGTCGCCATAGCCAGACAGTTCCAGCGGGCTCCCGGCGACCTGGCGCAACCCGCGGCGCAGGCCGTCTTCGTACATCCAGTCATTGGGCAACCAGCCGCAGCCGGGCTTGAACGGCAGTTGGCGGATCTCGAAGATCTGCTGCAGGTACCATTCAGAGTTGAACGTTGGTCGACTGGTGTCGGCCTCGGCATTGTGTTTTTCCAGCAACTCGCCGGCCGCGCGATTGATGAAGAACCCCGCGTTGCCCCGGCTTACCAGCAGGCCCTGGGCGACCAGACGATCATAAGCCTCGACCACGGTAAAGGTACTCACCGAGTAGGTCGCGGCAAAGGCGCGGATAGACGGGACCTTGGCCCCAGGCTTGAGCGTCTGGTTGTCGATCAGCTCGCGCAGTCCATCGATGATCTGGTTGACCAGCGGGGTTGGGGAGTCTGGATGTAATTCGAACATTCGGGGGCCTTCAGGGTGCTTGGCGCCAGGCGCCTGCAAGGTGTATTGCATGGGCGGCCTGTACAGTGCAGTGCGAGATTCATGCCACTGTGCATGGCTCTCTGCGTCGGACATTTTTACATTAGGTGTCGGATATCGCCACATAAAGCATGTTCAGTTCGCTCGAAGGGCAAACCTTCGGGCGCGTCAGCAGGCCGCCATGGATGGCCTGCGTGTGTTTGTTCACACCATCCTGCCCGCATTAGCACTGATGTACAGGTGAGGCCGCTAGCCATCGGGGCCTCACAGTTTTCCTTGGATAAAAAGAAGCACGGGGTACACAACTGATGGACGCAACATCCACAACCACCACCGCGAAAGGCGGGCACGAGAGCAAGCTCAGTGCCTCCCTCAAGTCGCGCCACCTGACGATGATGTCGATCGCCGGGGTTATCGGCGGCGCCTTGTTCGTCGGTTCCGGCAGCGTGATCCACAGCGCCGGCCCGGCCGCTGTCCTGGCCTACCTGGCAGGCGGCATCCTGGTGGTGCTGATCATGCGCATGCTCGGCGAAATGGCGACGTCCTCGCCTGACACCGGCTCGTTCTCCACCTACGCCGACCGCGCCATTGGCCGCTGGGCCGGTTTCACCATCGGCTGGCTGTATTGGTGGTACTGGGTAATCCTCATGGCGTGGGAAGCCTACGTGGCGGGCAAGATCCTGCACGGCTTCTTCCCTGATGTCAGTGTCAACGTGTTCGTGCTGGCCACGACCCTGCTGCTGATCACCGTCAACTTCTTCAACGTCAAGCACTACGGTGAGTTCGAGTTCTGGTTCGCCTTGATCAAGGTGATCGCCATCGTCTGCTTCCTGGTGGTGTGCACCGCCGCCGTGATGAACGTCTGGCAGTTTGGTGAAGTGCGCGGCATCAGCCAGCTGACCGCAGAAGGCTTCATGCCCAACGGCATCACCACGGTGATTGGTGCCTTGCTCGGGGTGATGTTCGCCTTCCTCGGTGCCGAGATCGTGACCATTGCGGCATCCGAAGCCAAGGACCCGGCCGCACAGATCGTCAAGGCCACCAACTCGGTGGTATGGCGTGTGTGCCTGTTCTACGTCGGCTCGATCTTCCTGATCGTCTGCCTGGTACCGTGGAACGACCCGCATCTGGGCGTCTCGGGCTATGGCGCCTACCGCCGTACCCTGGAGCTGCTGGGCGTGCCGTATGCCGAGTTGCTGATGAACTTCGTGGTCCTGACCTCGGTCAGCAGCTGCCTGATCTCCGGTCACTACACCGCCTCGCGCATGCTGTTCTCGCTGTCCCAGCGTGGCGACGCGCCGTCGTTCTTCAAGATCACCCGCGCCGGCACCGGTGTACCGGTATACGCGATCATGGGTTCGTGCGCCGTGGCGGTAGTGTGTGCGCTGATCAACTTCAGCGAGACCCTGCGCCCGAAAGACGTGCTGGACACCCTGATGAACACCACCGGCATGATCGCGCTGCTGGTGTACCTGGTGATCGCCTTCTCGCAACTGCGCATGCGCCGCAAGCTGATTGCCGAAGGCAAGGAAGTACGCCTGAAGATGTGGCTGTTCCCGTGGCTGACCTACCTGGTGATCGCGTTCATCGTGGCCGCCCTGGTGACCATGGCGTTCATGCCTGACTACCAGATCCTGGTGATCTCCACCGGCATCGCTGCGGCGGTCGTGGTGGCCATGGGCGTCGTGCATCAGATGCGCAGCGCCAAGCGCCACTAAGCCTTAGTCGCTGTTCGAAACGGCCGGCTCCCTTGGGGACCCGGCCGTTTTTGCGTTCAGGGCCTGGCTTTTTTCACTCGCATGCCGGTCAGGCATGTGGAAGCGCTGGTTCATCCAGGGTGAACCGAGCAGGGCGGCGGCAGCGATCAGGGTCAGGATGGCCAGGGCCAGGTATGTTTTCATAGGCATGCGCATGTAAGGACTGACTTCAAGCATAGGCGGTCAGTTCCGGCCTGCGAGGAACCCCTAACAGGTAGCACATGGCTTATGCTCAGCACATTGCCCGCCCAAAGGAGCCGCACATGGCCTGGTCCGCCACCCAGTATTCCCTTTTCGAAAATGAGCGCACCCGCGCCGTACGCGACCTGCTGACCGCCGTGCCGCCACACCCGGTGCGTCATGCCACGGACCTGGGTTGCGGCCCGGGCAACTCCACCGAAGTGCTGCTGCAGCGTTACCCCGATGCCCAGGTAATGGCGCTGGACAGCGACCCCGACATGATCGACAAGGCCCGTGAGCGCAAACGGTTGTGTGTGCCCCGGGTACGCTGCGCCATTGCCGACATTGGCAAATGGACCGCGCCGCAAGCACAGGACCTGATTCTGGCCAATGCCTCGCTGCAATGGGTGCCCAACCATGCTTCGCTGTACCCGCACCTGGTCAGCCAGTTGAGCGAGGGCGGCAGCCTGGCGGTGCAGACTCCGGACAACCTCGACGAGCCGGCGCACCGGCAATTGCGCGAGATCGCCAGCCAAGGCCCGTGGGCCGCCAAGTTTGCCGACTTCCAGCTGCCGCCCAGACACAATGCGGCGTTCTATTACGACTTGCTCAGCCCACTGTGCACGCGGGTGGATGTGTGGCGTACCACTTACCATCACCCCTTGGAGGGTGGCGCCGAAGCTGTGGTGGAGTGGTTCAAGGGTTCTGCGTTGCGGCCTTACCTGGCCAGGCTGGACGAGCACGAGCAGGCAGGCTTCCTGCAGATGTACCTGCAGGCGATGCAGCGCGACTACCCGCCGTCCACCGACGGCAAGGTATTGCTGCCGTTCCCGCGGTTGTTCGTGATCGCTACCCGGTAGTGCGGCGCCAGCGCCAGAGCACGTAAGCGTAGATGCCGAGATTGAGCAGCAATACCACGGTGCCCAGCAGCAACTGGGTCTGTGGTGTGAGGCCGGCGGGGTAGATGAGCGGCCAGATGTAATGCTCGACGAAGCCGCCCTGGTAGCCCGCATCGCCAGCGGCGCTGCGCATGCGGTTTTCCCAGCGGGTCAGCGGGCAACCCAGGTGCAGGTATTCCACCGCCAGGCCCCAGGCCAGGGCTGGAAGGTGCACCAGCAGGGCAGGGCGCCAACGCAGCACCAGCAGGCCGCCGAACAGCACCAGCAGGATGAAGGCCAGGTGCAGCAGCACCAGGGTGTCGGCGGTCAGGCGAAAGAGCATTGGCAGTTATCCAGACGGTAGGGTGACGCGAGCTTTGCGTTAGCGGGAAGCTACGGGGCGGATTTACAACCCTTCCTGCACCATTTGCAAGAACGTCGCCACCACCCGCCGTGTACGCTGCTCGCTCAGGCACACCAGCGTCTCGGTCAAGTGCCGCTGGCAATCGACGATCGGCAACGCACACACCCGCGCATCGGCGCCAAACTCCGCCGCCGACACCACCCCCACGCCAATCCCCACCACCACCGCTTCACGTGCCGCTTCCCGGCCCTCTACCTGGATCGCCGGCCGAATCCGCAAGCCGGCCCGCTGCATCTCTTCCTCCAGCGTCTGTCGCGTCACCGACCCAGGCTCGCGCAGCACCAGCGGTGTGTCATCCAGGTCCGCCAGGCTGATCGAGCCACGGCTGGCCCACGGGTGGTGATGGGAAACGAACGCCACCATCGGGTCGCGGCGCAGTGGCAGGCAATGCAGGCGCTCATCGTCGACATCCCGCCCCAGCAGTGCCAGGTCGGCCTGGTAGCTGAACAGCCGGGCCAGCGACTCATCGGTGTTGCCGGTCTCGATCTTCACTTGGATACCCGGGTAGCGCTGGCAGAATCGGGCGATCTGCGGCAGCACGTGCACCGGTGCATCCACCGCCAGCACCAGGCTGCCGGTGTGCAGGGCGCGCGAGTCCTGCAGCAGGTCAAGGGCTTCGGCTTCGCAGGCGAACAGGCGCTGGCTGATGCCCAGCAGGCGCTCGCCCAGGTCGGTCAGTTGCACCGAGCGCTTGTTGCGGTGAAACAGCAGCACGCCAAAGCGCTCTTCGAGCTTGCGCACCTGGTCGGAGACTGCCGGCTGGGTAAGAAACAGCTTTTGCGCCGCACGGGTAAAGCTGCCGTGCACCGCCACCGCGTGGAAGGCCTTGAGTTGAGCGTGTGAGACCGACATGACGACTCCAGTAACAAGCTGAGCTTATGTGTGAAATACGATAAATCGATTTTATTTATCAGTCACCAGCTGTTTCCATAGCCCTCAGCCCAACGCTGGTGCCACAAGCGCCAGCCGGGCCATGGTGCTCTTGCAGCGCCATCTGACCCGATGACGGGCCACCGTCATCGCTGTGCGCAACACAAGAACAAGACAGGCGTTTCTTCACATTCTGCCGGCACACTTGAGCAAGAGGTCAGACTCACATGAACCATTCCCTAGCCACGTTCAAACGCTGGCGTATGCAGATTTTCGCAATTACCTGGCTGGCTTATGCCGCCTTCTACTTCACCCGCAAGGCCTTCTCGGTGGCCAAGCTGGGTATCGCCGAAGACCCAAGCTTCATGCTCGACAAGGCCGCCATGGCCAACCTCGATGCCATCTACCTGGCCGCCTATGCCGTGGGCCAGTTCACCTGGGGCATGCTTGCCGACCGCTTCGGCCCTCGCGTGGTGGTGCTCGGCGGTTTACTGATTTCGGCGGCGGCGGCCGTGGTGATGGGCAGCTACGCGACCTTCCCGATCTTCGCCACCTGCATGCTGATCCAGGGCCTGGCGCAGTCCACCGGCTGGGCCGGCTTGTGCAAGAACATCGGCAGTTTCTTCCCCGCCGCGCAGCGCGGCCGGGTGCTGGGCCTGTGGAGCTCGTGCTATGCCTTCGGCGGCCTGGTGGCCTCGCCGTTTGCTGGCTGGTGGGCCTACACCCTGGTCGGTACCTGGCACGCAGCGTTTTACTCCAGTGCCGCCGTGGTCGCGCTGGTGGCCGTGCTGTTTTTCTTCCTGCAGCGCAACAAACCTGAAGACGTCGGCTTGCCCGCCGTCGAGCCCGAGCCGCAAAGCATGGCGCCGGGCGCCAACCTGTGCAGCGTATGGGCGCCACTGCGCGAGATCATGCGCAACCGCACGGTACTGACCCTGGGCCTGGCCTACTTTCTGCTCAAACCGGCGCGCTACGCCATCTTGCTGTGGGGGCCGGTAATCGTCTTCGAGCAGATGCCATCGGTGGGCAAGGTCGGCGCGGCGATCATCCCGACCGCCTTCGAGCTGGCTGGGCTGTTGGGGCCGATCATGATTGGCCTGGCCTCCGACAAACTGTTCGGCGCGCGGCGCATGCCGGCCTGCGTGATCAGCTTGCTGCTGTTGACGGTGACCCTGGCGGCGTTCATGGCGGCCATGCACAGCGGCAGCATCGTCATGGTGGTGGGCCTGCTGTTTGTCATGGGCCTGACCCTGTACGGGCCGGACTCGATGATCAGCGGTGCGGCTGCCATCGACTTCGGCACGGCCAAGGCCGGTGCCACTGCAGCGGGCTTCGTCAATGGCTGCGGCTCGGTGGGGGCGGTGCTTGGCGGCCTGCTGCCCGGTTACTTCGACAGCGTCACGGTGTTCTTCGTGTTCGCCGGCTGCGCACTGTTCTCGGCCCTGGTGCTGTTGCCGCACTGGAACAGCCGCCCGGCCACCCTGGCCGAAGCCAATGACGTGGCACCCAACACCAGCATGGCGATCAAGCCACTGCGTACCTAAAGGAAAGCGAGCGAATGAGACCCTTCTGGCTGCAACAGGCCCTGGATTCGGAGCAGGATGCGCTATGCCCACCGCTGCAAGGCGACGCGCGTTGTGACGTATGCATCGTTGGCGGGGGCTACACCGGCCTCTGGACTGCACTGATGCTCAAGGAGGCGGCGCCGGCGCTGGACGTGATGCTGATCGAAGCAGACATCTGCGGCGCAGGTGCCAGTGGGCGCAACGGCGGTTGCGCGCTTTCCTGGTCGGCCAAGTACTTCACCCTTGAACGGTTGTTCGGCACGGCCGAGGCGGTGCGCCTGGTGCGCGAGTCGGAGCGCAGCATCGCGGCCATTGGCGCGTTCTGCGCGGCCAACGGCATCGACTGCGACTACCGCCTCGACGGTACCTTGTACACCGCCACCAACCAGGCCCAGGTGGGCGCGACCGATGCGGTGATCGCGGCGCTGGCGCAGCAGGGCATCAACTCATTCGAGCGCCTGCCGCTGGAGGCTGTGCAGCGCCTGGCTGGCTCGGCGCGGCACCTGGAAGGCTGGTTCTCACCGGCGGCCGCCACCGTGCAGCCTGGGCGGCTGGTGCGTGGCCTGCGCCGTGTGGCCTTGCAGCGCGGGGTGCGCATCCATGAAGGCACGGCCATGGCCAGCCTGGAACATGGCGCCCCGGTGCAAGTGCGTACCGCCCATGGGACGGTGCGCGCCGACCGGGTGGTGCTGGGCCTCAATGCCTGGATGGCGCGGGCCTTCCCGCAGTTCGAGCGCAGCGTGGCCATCGTCTCCAGCGACATGGTGATCACCGAGCCGTGCCCCGACCTGCTGCGCGAAATTGGCCTGAACAACGGCGTCAGCGTGCTCGACTCGCGGATCTTCGTGCATTACTACCACAACACCTCCGATGGCCGGCTGATGCTCGGCAAGGGCGGCAATACCTTCGCCTATGGCGGGCGCATGCTGCCGGTGTTCGACCAGCCTTCGCCGTACCGGCCGCTGCTGCGCGAAAGCCTGGGCGCGTTCTTCCCGGCCCTGGCCGAGGTGCCGCTGGCGGCAAGCTGGAACGGGCCGTCGGACCGCTCGGTGACCGGGCTGCCGTTCTTCGGCCGGCTGGACGGGCAGGGCAATGTGTTCTACGGCTTTGGCTATTCCGGCAGCGGCGTCGGGCCGTGCCACATGGGCGGGCAGATCCTCTCGTCGCTGGCGTTGGGGCTGGACAACCCGTGGTCCCGCTCGCCGCTGGTCAACGGCCCGCTGGGGCTTTTCCCGCCCGAGCCGATTCGCTACCTGGGCTCGCTGATGGTGCGCAATGCCATCCGTCGCAAGGAGCGCGCCGAGGACCGCGGGCTACGGCCGCGGCACCTGGATGTGCGCCTGGCGCGTTTCGCGGCGGCGGCCGGCAAGGCCGACAAAGCATGAGATTTCTTGTCGATCACAGGCCCGAGGGCGTATAAACTGCACCCACTTTTTGGCCGGTCGCTTCCTGAACTGGCCGTTGAAACAAGAGAGTCGACATGGGCGCACAGTGGAAAGCCAAACATAGAGAAACAGCGGCCAATGCCAAAGGCAAGGTCATGGGCAAGCTGTCAAAAGAGATTCAGATCGCTGCCAAATCGGGCGCCGATCCCGACATGAACCCGCGCCTGCGCCTGGCCATCGTGCAGGCCAAGAAGGCCTCGATGACCCGCGAGACTCTGGATCGGGCAATCCGCAAAGGTGCTGGCCTGGACGGTGATGCCGTGCAGTACCATGCGGTGAGCTACGAAGGCTTCGCACCGCACCAGGTGCCGCTGATCGTCGAGTGCCTGACCGACAACATCAACCGTACCGTCGCGCAGGTGCGTGTGCTGTTCCGCAAGGGCCAGCTGGGTGCAAGCGGCTCGGTGGCCTGGGACTTCAACCACGTCGGCCTGATCGAAGCCACCCCGAACGGCGATGCCGACCCGGAAATGGCCGCCATCGAAGCCGGTGCCCAGGACTTCGAGGAAGGCGAAGAAGAGGGTTCGACCCTGTTCATCACCGACACCACCGACCTGGACGCTGTGCAGAAGGCCCTGCCGGAGCATGGCTTTACCGTGGCCTCGGCAAAGATCGGCTACACGCCGAAGAACCCGGTGAGTGCTGCCAGCCTGAGCGCTGAGGCATTGGCCGAGGTCGAGGCGTTTCTCGAGGCGATCGACGAGAACGATGACGTGCAGAACGTCTATGT
>NZ_JANIAG010000195.1:0-9483 GCF_028682155.1 Pseudomonas sp. 39004 | reverse complement strand
ACCCTTCGGCAAGCCGGTGGAGCCTGAGGTGTAGATCACGTAGGCCAGATGACGCGGGGTCAACGCAGAAACTACGGGGTTGCTGGAAGGCTGCGCATTCCAGGTTGGCTGGTCCAGATCAATAAGCTGGGTCGCCTCCGCTACGTGGCGCGTAGCGCTGTGTACCAGCACCGCCACTGGCGCGCTGTCGCTCAGCATGTGGCGCACGCGTTCGGTCGGGTAGTCGGGGTCCACCGGCACATAAGCACCGCCCGCCTTGAGGATGGCCAGCAGGCCGACCACCATCGACAGACCACGTTCGACGCAGATCGCCACACGATCATCAGGCTTCACACCCAACGCGATCAGGTGATGCGCCAAGCGGTTGGCCTGTTCGTTCAGTTCGCGATAGCTCAACGAACCTTCCTCGGCCCGCACTGCAACCGCATCCGGTGTGCGCACTGCCTGCGCCTCGATCAGCCCATGCAGGGTCTGCTCAAGGTCGTAAGCCACCGCCGTGTCATTGAAGCCCACCAACAAGCGCTGGCGCTCCTCTGGCTCCAGCACCGGCAAGCGCTGCAACGCCAGCTCCGGCGTCTGCTCCAGGGCCTCGACCATCGCCTCCAGCACCTGGTGCATCTGCCCGCAAATGCGTGCCGCGCCCACTTCGGCCGGGGTCATGGCAACCAGGCGGAAGCCTTCACCCAGGTCGTCCACGTTCAGGCCCAACGGGTAGTTGCTGCGCTCCTGGCTCTCGAGGTTCTCCATTCCCTGGGTAGCCTGCCGCTGGCTGTCAGTGACCTGGGTACTGTGCCGGTAGTTGAGCATGGCGCTGAACAACGGCAAGGGTGCAGCCACGCCACTGCAACGCTGGGCCAATGCCAAGGATGCGTGCTCATGGGCCAGCAAGGCACTGAGGCGCTGATGCACGGTCTGCGCGCCCTCGCGCAGGCTCACATCATTCAGGTCGACCCGCAGCGGCAAGGTGTTGATGAACATGCCCAGCGCCCGCTCGGCGCCTTCGCCACCTTGCAGGCGACCAAGCAGCACCGTGCCGAACACCACGCGGTCCTTACCACTGGCAGCCGCCAGCAAGCGTGCCCACGCCAGGTGGAACAGGCTGGCAACGCTGATCCCCAGCTGCCGGCCGTGCTGACGCAGGCGTTGTGCCAGATCGTCCCGCAGCCACAACTGGGCCTCTTCGATGTCGCGGCCATCGCCTTGTACATCGCTGAGGCCGAACGGCAGGGTCGGTTCGTCGATATCCGCCAACTGCTCGCGGAAGAACGCTTCGTGCTCGGCCTGGCTGATACCCAGGCGCGCCTGGGCTACATAGTTGCGATATGGCACCGGCGCCTGCGCCGGCTCGCCAGCGCCCTGCAGGTAACCGATCAGTTCCTCGCCGACCACCTCCATGGCGGTGTGGTCGAGCACGATGTGGTGGAACTGCAGGGTCGCTTCGATACGTTCCGTACCCGGCTGCTGGGTGTAGCGCAGGCGGATCAGCGGTGCCTGGCCCAGGTCGAGCGTTGCATCGCGCTCATCGCCGCCCGGCATGACCGACAACGGCGCATGCCGCCAGACCACCTGCACGGCTTGCGGCAGGCCCTGCCAAAGCACGGCGGTGCGCAGCACGTCATGCCTGGCGATGACCTTGCCCAGCGCTGCGGCAAAGTGGTCCAGGTGCTCGCGGCTGGCAAAGGCGAAGCGCGACTGCAACACATAAGGGTCATGTGCCTGCGCGCTGAGGTGGTGATAGAGAATGCCCTCCTGCAACGGCGCCAACGGGTAGATGTCCTGCATATTGCTGGCGCCGCCCGGCACCTGGGCAACGATGCGCTCGATGGCCGCCTGCTCCAGCGCGATCAGGGGCAGCATGCCCGGGGTGATGTGCTGGCAGCCAGCCGGGATCAGGTTGGCCGGCACCTGCACCTGGCCTCCCTGGCCCAGGGTTGCTGCCAGCGCCGCCACGGTCGGTTGGCCGAACAGCGTGCGCACATCGACTTGCAATCCTTCCCGGCGCAGGCGCGCGGTCAGGTTCACGGCCAGCAGCGAATGGCCACCCAGCTCGAAGAAGTTGTCGTGCCGGCCCACGCGTT
Organism: Pseudomonas sp. 39004; assembly: GCF_028682155.1. Lineage (NCBI taxonomy): Bacteria > Pseudomonadati > Pseudomonadota > Gammaproteobacteria > Pseudomonadales > Pseudomonadaceae > Pseudomonas > Pseudomonas sp. 39004. The sequence goes on along the minus strand of NZ_JANIAG010000195.1, from coordinate 7,405 downwards.
CGACACCCAGCATGTCGGCCCATACTGCCGCGAGGGCAGTTTCCACCTCACCTTGCGGGGCAACGTGGGCCTGGCCTGCGAGCAGGTTCGGGTCGGGGTCGGGCAACGCGTTGCGGTCGAGCTTGCCATGGCTGGTCAACGGCAATGCCGGCAGATGCATGAAGGCCATCGGCACCAGGTGCACGGGCAGGCTTGCCTGCAACGCCTGGCGCAGTGTGTCCACGGCCACCGGTGCGGTTTCGGTGAACCAGGCCAGCAACCGCTCGCCGCGCACCAGCACCACCGCATCGCCAATACCGGGCTGGGCGGCCAACACGCTTTCGATCTCGCCAAGCTCCACGCGTACACCACGAATCTTCACCTGGTCGTCGTTACGGCCCAGGTAGTCGAGGGTGCCGTCAGCGTTCCAGCGCACCAGGTCACCCGTGCGGTACAGCCGCGCCTCGGGTTGCCCGCTGAACGGGTCGGCGACAAAGCGCTCTGCGGTCAGTTGCGGGCGGTTGAAGTAGCCGCGGGCGACCCCCGCCCCGCCAATGTACAACTCGCCCACGGCGCCCACTGGCAGCGGCTGCTGACGTTCGTCGAGCACATACACCCGGGTGTTGGCGATCGGCATACCGATATGCAGCGCACCGGCCGCCGCCAACTGCCCGGAGGTGGCAACCACCGTGGCTTCGGTGGGCCCATAGTTGTTGACCAGGGCAAAGCCTGGGTCGCGCTCGAACTGGCGCAGGCGATCCCCCCCGACCAGCAGCGTGCGCAAGGTCGGGTGCTGGCGCTCGCGGCGCAGCGCTTGCTCGGCCACCGGCGTTGGCAGGAAGCTGACCGCCAGCGGTTGCGCAAGCCACCAGTCGAGCAGTTCATCGACGTGCTCAGCGGCGATACGCGCAGGCGGCAGGTGCAGCACGGCCCCGGTACACAACGCCGGCCACACCTCCCAGGCCACCGCATCGAAGCCGAAACCGGCCACCGTGCTGGTATGGCTACCGGCGTTCAGGGCAAAGGCCTCGCCGTGCCAATGCACCAGGTTGGCCAGTGTGGCGTGCTCGACCATCACCCCTTTGGGCTGGCCGGTAGAGCCGGAGGTGTAGATCACGTATGCCAGCTGGTGATCATCCAGGCCTGCCACACGCGGGTTGCTGTCGGCTGCGCCCTGCCAGGCATCGCGGTGCAGCTGGACGCAAGGGGTCTCGCCGACCAGCGCCAGGGTGGCGGACTCGACCAGCACCAGTGCCGGTGCGCTGTCTTCGAGCAGGTAGGCGATGCGCTCGGCCGGGTACGCCGGGTCGATCGGCACGTAGACTGCACCGGCCTTGAGCACGGCCAGCAGTGCCAGCACGCGCTCCAGGGTACGCGGCAAGCACAACGCAACCCGGTCGCCGACCTTTACCCCACGCTCGATCAGGTGGTGGGCGAGGCGGTTGGCGCTGCGGTTCAGCTCGCCATAGCTCAGCACCTGGCCATCCTGCACCAACGCCGCCGCTTGCGGCGTGCGGGCAGCCTGGGCTTCGACCAGGGCGTGCACGGTGAACCCTTTCGGGTAGTCGCGTGCGGTGGTATTGAAGGCTTCCAGCACCTGTCGGCGCGCTGCCGGGTCGAGGATCGACAACGTATCCACCGGTATGTCCGGCGTTTGGGTCAGGGCCTGCAACAGCTCGATCAGGGCCTGGTTCATCCAGCCGGCGACCCGTTCGGCGCCGATGCCCTCCAGGGCCAGCACGCTCAGGGCAAACCCTCCACCCAGGTCGTCGACACTCAGGGTCAGCGGGTAGTTGCTGCGCTCTTCGCCGCCCAGCAGGCGCACGCCCGGGGTGCCGGAATCGGCCTCGGCAGGTGCCCCTGCCGTGCTGTGACGGTAGTTGAACAAGGCGCTGAACAACGGCGTGGAGGCCGCCACGCCACTGCAACGCTGGGCCAATGCCAAGGACGCGTGCTCGTGCGCCAGCAGCGCCGAGAGCCGCTGGTGGGTGATGCGCACCGCTTGCGCCACTGGTGCGCAGAGGTCGATGCGCAGCGGCAGGGTATTGATGAACACGCCCAACGCCCGGTCGGCCCCTTCGCCGCCCTGCAAGCGCCCCATCAGTACCGTGCCGAATACCACATCGGTGCGGTTGGCGAGCACCCCGAGCACCCGTGCCCAGGCCAGGTGCGCCAGGCTGGCGGCGCTCACCCCCAGGCGTCGCGCCTGCTCGCGCAGGCCGCGTGCCAAGCTGGCATCGATGGCCAGGCGGGCTTCTTCGATGGCGCGGCCATCCCCCTGCACATCGGCCAGGCCGAACGGCAAGGTCGGCGCGTCGAGGTCGCCCAGCATGTCGCGGAAGAACGCCTCGTGGCCGGCATCGTCGGCGCCCAGGCGCGCCTGGGCGACGTAGGTGCGGTAAGGCACTGGCGCCGGCAGACGCTCGCCATGGCCCGCCAGCACCGCCTGCATCTCGCTGGCGATGACTTCCATGGCGGTGTGGTCCAGGGCCAGGTGGTGGAACTGCAACATCGCCACCACACGCTGGTTGGCCGGGTCGTCGGCGTGCAGCAGGCGCAACAGCGGTGCACGCGACAGGTCCAGGCGCTGGTGGCGGGCGTCGAAGCGTTCCTGCAAGGCGTCGATCACCGAGCCGGCGGCCAAGCCGTCGATTGCGCACACCTGCATCCGCGCTTCACGCCATACCACCTGCACGGCGTGCTCCAACCCTTCACTGACCACCGCAGTACGCAGGATGTCGTGCCGGTCGATGACCTGCTGCAAGGCACCCGCCCAACGCTGCAACTGCGCCAGGTTGTCGAACGCCAGGCGCGATTGCAGCAGATACGGGTCGCCCTGGGCGGCGCTCAGGTGGTGGTACAGGATGCCCTCCTGCAACGGCGCCAGCGGGTAGATCTCCTGCACATTGGCCGCGCCACCGGGTACGGTGGCGACGATACGGTCGATGCTGGCCTGGTCGAGCGTGATCAGGCTGAGCATGTCCGGGGTAATGTGGCGGGCACCTTGCGGCACACGGTTGGCCGGCACCTGCACTTCGCGCCCGCTGCCCACCGCAGCAGCCAAAGCTGCCAGGGTCGGCTGGGCAAACAGCACACGCACATCGGCGCCAAGGCCGGCCTTGCGCATGCGCTCGACCAGGGTCACGGCCAGCAGCGAATGGCCGCCCAGTTCGAAGAAATGGTCGTGGCGGCCGACCTGCGCGACCTTGAGCAGCTCGGCCCAGATCGCTGCCAGGGTGGTTTCGACCTCACCCTGCGGAGCCTCGAACGCACGGTTCAGCACGGCATCACTGCCTGGCTCAGGCAAGGCACGGCGGTCAAGCTTGCCGTTGGCGGTCAGCGGCAGCCCACCCAGGCAGACATAGGCGGCCGGCAGCATGTAGTCCGGCAACTGGCCTTGCAACTGCTGGTGCAGTTCGGCAATGCCTGGGGCAGGCTCACTGGCGGTGAAATAGGCCACCAGGCGCTTGTCGCCCGGCACATCTTCGCGCACCACCACCGCCGTCTCGCGGATACCGGCGCACGCCCCCAGGCGCGCTTCGATCTCGCCCAGTTCGACACGGAAGCCGCGCAGCTTGATTTGCTGGTCGGCACGGCCCAGGTAGCGCAAGGTACCGTCGGCCTGCCAGCAGGCCAGGTCGCCACTGCGGTACATGCGCGCACCCGGCTCGCGGCTGAACGGGTCGTCGAGGAAGCGTTCGGCGGTCAGCGCGGGCTGGCCGAGGTAACCCAGGGCGACGCCGTCGCCACCGATGTACAGCTCACCGACCGCGCCGACCGGCAACGGCTGCTGACGCGCATCGAGCACATAGCAGCGGCCATTGCCGATCGGTTTGCCGATGGGAATGCTGCCCGCATCGACCGCACGGATGGCGTAGGTGGTGCTGAACGTCGTGGCTTCAGTCGGGCCATAACCATTGAGCAGGTGCGCCGGGGCGCCATGGCGCAATACCCGGTTGACCACGGCCGGGTCCAGCACATCGCCGCCAACCATCAGGTAACGCAGCTTGGCGAAGGCCGGCAGCAAGTCGTCGGCAAACTGGTGGAACAGGCCGGCAGTCAGCCACAGCACCGTCACGCCCTGCTCCAGCAACACCTCACGCAGGGCCTGACGCGACAGCACCTGGTGCTGGTCGATGACCACCACTGCGCCGCCGTTGAGCAGCGGCGCCCAGACTTCCAGGGTGCTGGCGTCGAACGCCGGGTTGGAGGCGAACGCGACGCGGTCCTGGCAGGTGAAGTCGGCGAAGCCGTTGTTGATCACCAGGCGCACGATGGCCCGGTGCGGTACCTGCACGCCCTTGGGGGTGCCGGTGGAACCGGAGGTATACATGATGTAGGCGGCGCTTTCGGCATCCACCCCCAGGCCCGGAGACTGCTGTGGGTAGCCGGCAAGGTCCAGGCGGTCCAGCTCGACGCGCAGGGCGTGGCCCACCGCATGTTCACTGCTGAGGGTGAGCAACACCCGCGCCTGGCTGTCTTCGAGCATGAAGGCCTGGCGTTCGACCGGCGCATTGCTGTCCAGCGGCACGAACACCGCAGCGCACTTGCTGGCCGCCAGTTGCGCCGCCAGCAGTTCGATGCTGCGTGGCAACAACAGCGCAACCCGGTCGCCAGGGCGTACGCCCAGGCCCAACAGGTGATGGGCCAGGCGGTTGGCGTGCTGTTCGAGCTGCGCGTAGCTCCATTGCCGGTCACCGTGCAACACCGCCGGCGCAGTAGGGCTGAGCGCGGCATAGGTGTCGAACAGGGTATGCAGCGCCTGTTCGCGAGGGTAATCACGGCGGGTGGCGTTGAAGCCTTGAAGCACCCGCTCGCGCTCGGCCGGCGCCAGGCTGCTCACCTGCTGCAAGGCCATGGACGGTGCCTGTGCAAGGGCCTCGGCCAATTGTTCGAGGGCGGTGCTCAGCAACTGGCAGACCTGCGCGCCATCGACCTCTGGCACCGCTTGCACGGTCAGTACGAAGGCGTCGCCCAGGTCGTCGACATTGACCACCAGTGGGTAGTTGCTGCGCTCATGCGCGGCCAGTTGTTCGATACCCTGCCAGGCCTGGCGCAGCTCGGCCTTGGCCGGGGCACTGTGGCGGAAGTTGAGCAGGCTGGTGAACAGCGCCTGGGACGCGGGCACTGCGCTGCAACGCTGGGCCAGGGCCAGCGAGGCTTGCTCGTGGGCCAGCAGGCGGGCCAGGCGCTGGTGGGTCAGGCGCACGCCCTCGGCCACCGCCATCGCGCCCACGCTCACCCGCAGCGGCAAGGTATTGATGAACATGCCCAGCGCCCGTTCGGCCCCCTCGCCGCCTTGCAGGCGGCCGAGCAGCACGGTGCCGAACACCACCTCTTCGCGCCCGGACAATTGCGCCAGCACCTGCCCCCAGGCCTGGTGCACCAGGCTGGCGACGCTGATACCCAGCACACGGGCCTGCTCACGCAGGCGGCCGGCCAGAGCACTGTCCAGTGCCAGGCGACTGTCCAGCACCCGGCTGGCGTCACTGTGCGCATCGCGCAGGCCGAACACGGTGGTGGGTTCATCGATATCGCCCAGCAGCTCGCCGAACATTGCTTGGTCGGCCTGGGCATCGGCGCCCAGGCGCGCCTGGGCCACGTAGTTGCGGTAAGGCACGCTGGCATGCGACAGGGCCTGGCCTTGCAGCACCGCAGTAATCTCGGCCACCAGTTGCTCGACAGCCGCGTGGTCGAGAATGATGTGGTGAATCAGCAGGGTCGCCTCCACGCGACCTTCGCCTGGGCTTGGCACCAGGCGGATCAAGGGGGCCTGGTTCAGGTCGAGGGTGGTGGTGCCAGCCTGGCCGGCCACTGCAGGCGTGCTGCGCCAGACGACCTGCACGGGCTCGTCCAGGCCCTGCCAGTGGATGCTGGTGCGCAGGATATCGTGGCGGGCAATGACCTGATCCAACGCGGCGGCAAAGGCATCGAGGTCGGCCTGCCCCGGGAACGCAAAGCGCGCCTGCAGCACATAGGGGTCGGCGCCCTCGCTGGCGAGGTGGTGGTAGAGGATCCCTTGTTGCAGCGGGGCCAGGCCGTAGATGTCCTGGACATTGGCCACGCCCCCTGGGATCTGCCCGACCAGGGTGTCGATGGCCGCCTGGGACAGCTTGGCGAGCGGCAGCATGTCCGGGGTTATGCGGGTGCCCTCTACCGGGATGCGGTTGGCCGGCACGCTCACGCCGGTTTCACCGCCGACGGCGGCGGCCAACGCAGCCAGGGTCGGCTGGCCGAACAGCACGCGGATATCGGCATGCAGGCCTTGCTGACGCAGGCGCGAGGTGAGGCTGACTGCCAGCAGCGAATGGCCGCCCAGTTCGAAGAAGTTGTCGTGGCGCCCTACCCGCTCCACACCCAGCAGGTCGGCCCAGATCGCGGCCAGCAGGGTTTCGGTGTCGCCTTCGGGGGCTTGGTACTCGCGGTTTTGCAGGGCTTCGGCGTCTGGCAGCGGCAAGGCCTTGCGGTCGAGCTTGCCGTTGGGGCTCAGCGGCAGCGCCGGCAGGTGCATGAACAACGCCGGCACCATGAACGTCGGCAGGTGTGCCAGCAGCGCGCTGCGCAGGCTTTCCACGGCCTGCTCCTCACCGGTGTAGTACGCCACCAGACGCTGCTCGCGGGCGATGACGACCGCTTCCTTCACGCCCTCGATGGCGGTCAGGCCGGCCTGGATTTCACCCAGCTCTATGCGCAGGCCATGGATTTTCACCTGGTCGTCGTTGCGGCCCAGGTACTCGATATTGCCGTCGACCAGGTGCCGCGCCAGGTCGCCGGTGCGGTACAAGCGTGCGCCGGGGCGAGTGCTGAACGGGTCGTCGATGAAGCGTTCGGCGGTCAGCTCGGCGCGGTTGAGGTAGCCACGGGCGACTTGCACGCCGCCGATGAACAGCTCGCCAGCGACACCTTGCGGTACCGGCTGGCCCAGCGTATCGAGCACGTACAGCGTGGTGTTGGCGATGGGTTTGCCGATCGGGGTGTTGTCCGGCGCCGTCACGCAATGCCAGGCGCTGACATCCACCGCCGCTTCGGTCGGCCCGTACAGGTTATGCAACTCGACTGTTGGCAGTTGCGCGTGGAAGCGCCGTACCAGACTGCCCGGCAGGGCTTCGCCGCTGCACAGCACACGCTTGAGGCGATCTGCCGAAGCGTCGCCGTGGGCCAGGAACACATCCAGCATCGATGGCACGAAGTGCAAGGTGGTGACGCCTTCGCTGCGGATCACCTGGCGTAGGTACTCAGGATCGCGATGGCCGCCGGGGCGAGCCATGACCAGGCGTGCGCCGGTTTGCAGCGGCCAGAGGAATTCCCACACCGACACGTCGAAGCTGAATGGGGTCTTTTGCAAGACCACATCGTCTGCGCCGAGGTTGTAGGCGTCCTGCATCCACAGCAGTCGGTTGACCACACCGGCGTGCTCGTTCATCAC
>NZ_JANIAG010000194.1:0-9511 GCF_028682155.1 Pseudomonas sp. 39004 | reverse complement strand
ACGCGGCAGGAAGTGAAAGCAGCATGTAAATGCTTGCAGCGTGTCCCCTTCGTCTAGTGGCCTAGGACACCGCCCTTTCACGGCGGTAACAGGGGTTCGAGTCCCCTAGGGGACGCCATTTGCGGGAATAGCTCAGTTGGTAGAGCACGACCTTGCCAAGGTCGGGGTCGCGAGTTCGAGTCTCGTTTCCCGCTCCAGTTTCTCCGGCAACGCTTAACGGCGGGGCAGGAAAAGAAAATCCAGGGTAAATCGTAAGGTTTAAGTCTGGTGCACTGAAAAGTGTTGTGTGTCCCCTTCGTCTAGTGGCCTAGGACACCGCCCTTTCACGGCGGTAACAGGGGTTCGAGTCCCCTAGGGGACGCCATTGCGGGAATAGCTCAGTTGGTAGAGCACGACCTTGCCAAGGTCGGGGTCGCGAGTTCGAGTCTCGTTTCCCGCTCCAGTTTAAATACTGTGGCGTCTATGCGGTACAGTGGTGGTGAAGGTCTTCAAGGCGTTCACGCCGATAGCGGTAAAGCTTCACAATGCGGGAATAGCTCAGTTGGTAGAGCACGACCTTGCCAAGGTCGGGGTCGCGAGTTCGAGTCTCGTTTCCCGCTCCAAACATGTAAACGACAAAAGGGACGAAAGTCCCTTTTGTCGTTTGGGTTTTTATCCTGTCCGGTGCTGCCTGGCAGCCCCGGACAGGAGGGCACATTTACTTGTAGCTGATGGTGAAGTTCAGCGCGCCTTCAGCCAGGCCAGGCTCAACTTTCGCATCTGTCTGATAGTAGCGCGCCTGGAAGTCCAGACGCGTCTCGCCGATCGCCAGCCTCTTCACCGGCACTTCCTCTTCCAGCAGCATGCTCGACCCGTCATCGCGTAGCAGCTGAATACCAATTCCCTTGGCTGTCGAGTTGCTGGTCAGGCTGAACAAGCCCTGGTTCCGGTCCAGGCTGCTCGATCCTCGGGCGCCGTCCAGGCGAATATGTGCCATGGCCACACTGCCTGAGCTGTCATCCTGGCAGTCGTTCAGGCGAATGTGAAAGGGCACTTTCACGGTGGTCGAGCCCGCCCCGGTGAAGTCGGCCAGCGTATGGTCGCCGAGTTGCACGGGGTCGGCACTGACCGCATCGGGCCTGAGTGTGCACTGGGCATGGTCGATCGTGGCCCTGAGCCTGAAATCCATGATATCGCCTCGCGTATCGATGATGCCGCGGAACATTTCTTCATCGATACGCTGTGGCCCCGCTGCGATCGGGCCAATCTTGATCAGGGTAACCGTTGGTTGGAAAAAGTACATCTGCGCGGGGGCGGGCGTGCGTTTGCGCATGGCGCCAGAGTAAGGAATGGCGTTCGGCGTGCCTGGGTCGGCGCTGAATCGATTCTGGTAGCTCACCGCGGTGCCATCGAAAGGTTCACCTACCTCGATCGTTGCGCCAATACCGGGAATCCTGGTTTGCAGAATAGGGATCTGACGGGCGCTATTGCCTGCCAACGGCGTGGACAGCACGGCGATGGGGGCGGTATTGGTCAGTATGGCGAATACTTCCCTGTTAGTTTCATAGTGGCAGACCAAGCGGTTGCGCGCGGACAACAGCGGGCTTGCTGTGGCGATGACCGTGCCATTCGGTGCATCACGGGGCATCCATAGCGTTCCCATGTCCATTTCATAGTTCAACGGGCCAGAATGGCCGGATTCATAGCTGCAGTTGGCCAGCGCGGCCTGCGCGAATGGCCACAGCAACAGCGCGTAAGCTGCCAGGGATGCAGGGCGAAAACGTGGGCGTGAAGCATTGTGCATGGGGAGTCTATCCGCAGAGCGTGGTCGGTTCATTAAGGCTGGCACTGCACGGTTTGCAGGAAGTAGCCGCCATCTTGGTGCATGTCTTCGAGAGCGATGGCTATCTGGCAGCGCTGCGGCTGCTGGTCGGTCCAGTCCACTTGCAGTGTCTGCTGCGGTGTCTCGATGGCAACCAAGGCCTGGCCGGCCTGGCCGACCACGGCCAGTGTCTCGCCTTGCTCATCCTTGACCACCGCGCCGAACGGCATTGCGCGCCCATCGGGCAGTTGCAAGGTAAGCACCAGGCGGTTCACGCGCCGTCCCTCGAAGCGTGCCTTGACCACCGCGCCGCGCTGCGGCACCACTTGCAGGGTTCCGGTATCGATGACCGCGTCCGGGCCCAGGTCATCGGTGTCGAGGATCAGCGTGTTGCTGCGGTAGGGCCGCAAGTGTGGGACCAACAGGTAGCCGTCGCTATTGGTGCGCGCCTTGCCGGTGTTCTGCACGCCAACGCCGGCGATATCTGGGACATGCACCAAGGCAGCCGTTTCGCCCAGATAGTTGCCCAGTGTCAGCCCTTGGCTATGGGCCAGCAGGGCGCCACTGGCATTCACCGATACGCTGCTGTAGTCGGCGCCTTGCGTGTAACCGGCGCCAAGGCTGACTTGTTCGCCCAGATAGCCGAGCGACAGCTCGGCGCTTTTGCGTTGCTGCTCGTCGTTGCTGGCCGAGAGACGGTAGTCCAGGCTCTTGTCGTTGAGGCTGCCACCCAGGCTTGCGCGTTGGTTATAGGCGCCATTGGAACGGCGCACGTCGAAGGTTGCGCTGCGATAGCGTGGTGAATCCAGCGGCAGTGAAAAACTCACGCCGAACAGCCTGTTTTCGGCGCGGTTGCTGCTTAAAGCCTGGGAGGCAAAAAAGTTGATGCCCAAGTTGCTGTACTGGGTGTTGTACTGCATCTGGTACTGGCGTCGCTGGAAGTTACTGTTCCAGTAATCGTCCTGGGTCAGGGTCAGGCTCAACGAGCCACGCTTGCCCAAGTTCTGATAGACAGAGGCCTCGAGGCGGCTGCGGCGGTTGCCCAGGTAATCGGCGGCGGCGTAGCGTTGTTGCACGGCTTCGTCGAAGTCTCTGTACCCTTCGGTGGAATAGCGATACCCAGCGAAGCGTAGGTTGGTGTTGGTCTGGAAGCTTTTGCCGTAGCGCATGGCGAAGCTGTTGCCGGTAACCTGGCCGAGGCTGCTGCCCAGGTCACTACGGGCATGAGTGACATCCAACGACAAGCCGCCTATCGAACCGAAATCGCGTGCCAGGCCGAAGGCTCCGGCGCGGTAGTAGTCGCTGTTCATCGCGCCGCCGTACAGGGTGGTGTCCCAGGCACCGCCGCGGGCCAAGGTGCCTTGCCAGAATTTTGGGGAGTCGATGTGTTCGGCGCCGTTGTAGCGGCCGAGGCTGGCGGTATAGCGCCAGATGCCTTCGCGCAGCAGGTTGCCCAGTGACGAATAGGGTTGGGTGAAGCGGCTCACCTGGCCATCGCTTTCGGTGAGAACAATCTCTAGCTCACCGTGGCCGGCGCCGACGCTCAGGTCGTCGATTGCATAGGGGCCTGGCGCGACGTAGGTGGCGTAGATCGGGTACCCGTTGTGCAGCACTTCCAGCTTGGCGCGCGTTTGTGCCACGCCGCGGATGACCGGCGCATAGCTCTGCATGACATCGGGGAGCATTTCGTGGTCCGAAGCCATTTGCGCGCCCTTGAACGGCAGGCTGCGGAATACTTCGCTGTTGGTGAAGGTTTCGCCGAGGGTCAGGCTGGCGCGCAAGGCCGGCAAGTCGCGGCGGGCATAGGTGCTGCTGCGGGTCCAGCTGTGTTGGCCAGTGTGGTCCTGGCGCAATGCCTGGTTGCTGCGCAACTGCCAGGCGCCCAGGTTCAGGCCGCTGCTCAGGTACAGGTCCTGGCTGCTGCGGCTGCCACCTCGACCACGGCTGTGCTGGGCGGACGCCTGGTAGTTGACGAAGGCTGCGTTTATGCCAGGGTCCCAGCGCTCTACCGGCACCTGCCCGCTGATGTCGCGGCGCAGGGCGATTTGTGGAATCGATATGCTCAAGCGCAGCAGCGCGGGGTTGAAGTCCACCTCCGCTTGCGGCACCAGGCTCGGCAAGTCGATGCAACTCGCGTCGCTGGGCAGTGGCACCTCCAGGGCCTGCTCGCGCAACCCTAGTTCACGCAACAGGTCGGCGCTCAGGCACGCTTGCAGGCCCTGGCCGTTAAGGGGGTCGTGGAAGTCCAGTTCGTGCTGGCCTGCCGAACTCAGGTTGACCAGCAGCTCGACCCGGTAGCGTCCGGCGGCTAACGGGGTGTTCGCCTGCAACCCCTGCAGCGCCTGTTGACCGGCGTCCTGCGGTTGGCCGGGGGCCTGGCGCATGAAGGCGGTTTGGAACTGTGCGTGGGCGGTTGTGGCCAGTGTCGGTGGTGCGAAGGCCAGCAGCAGTCCGCCACCGGCAATGGGCAAAAGCGAGGCAAAACGCGGACGCGACGGCAGTGGCCTGCGCCGTTCAAGCTGTGGCATGGAGCTTTCCTGGTCGATTCAACTGCTCAAGACGTTGGGCAGGGGGGGTGAGCTGATGGCCAGAGGATATGAAGGATGGGGAGGCGGTGGATGTAGGAGAATTCTGTTCTGAGGAAGGCAACGTCTTTACTGTCGCGGCTTGCAGGTTAAGACGGGGGGAAATTCCCTGCCGCTAAAGGCGGCAGGGAATCAAGAGCGGATTAGAGTAAAAGTTAAAGGGAGGACAAGACGTTTAGTAAAGAAAACCCCAGGGTCTAGTGACGGGAGGCCAAGGTGCCCCAGATGCCCCGGAAGTGGGTAAGGAGATAGAGCTATGGAAGGGGAGTTTTCCCCGTGTTCCAGGTGAATAAATTACCCTTTTATTGGTAATGAGGCTCTGCCATAGCGCACTATCTTCCATGTTCTTGAACACCTGACTGGAGGTTGAGCGAACACTTGAACTGCCTGCTGTAGTCTGAGCACTCAGGGGAGTACCATTCGTAATGATGGGATCTCCTCCCGTTGTTGATAGCTTTTCCGGCAAGCGTGGTAGCTTAAATTTAGAGCCTGGCTGCATAAGTGGGTGTTTGGTCCAATGCTTTAGCTGCTTCGCTACCTTGAGAGCCATCCCTCGCCCAATCCCGAACATCAGCCCCCCCACGATCTGCAACGCGTTCGAGAGCATGTAGAACGTATTCGCCAGGTTTTCATCCTCGGTATATATCGCCGCGACCTGCAACCCGAGACCCGCCGCCTGCATGCCGAGCCCGGCAATGGCGACGACATAGCCAATGCTCAAGGGCGCAGTCCAAGGCATCGTCACGGCGGAAATCACCAGGAACAATCCTGCGATACCTACGCCAAGCCATTGCGCCCAGCCTCCTTTCGGTTTCTCGATTGGATCGATGTAAGGCGGGTGGTAGCTGCGGTCGGTGGGGTTTTCCTTGCCATAGCCATAGGCGCTGCGATGGCCGGTGGGGTCACGCCAGTTCACCGGGTCGCCGAGGCAGTACAGGTAAGGGTTGATGCCTGACTCTTCGGGGGCGAGCGAATCGGGGCTGTGGAAACGCATGAGGCTGGGGTTGTAGGTGCGATAACCTCGGCCCAGCATGTACCAGCCGAACGCCTCGTCACGTAACTCGCCGAGAAACCCAAGCAGGGTGCGCAGGCCGTTATCTTCCGGGCGTTCGCCATAGGTGCTGTACGTGGCCGGGTGCAGTTCGCCGGTATCCTCCTGTTTCGGCCGCAAGCCGTCGGCGTCATATTCGGCGAGGACAGTACCTTGGGCATCGCTGAGCAGCAGACGGCTGTCCTGCAACTGGTCCCCTCGCCATTGGTTGAGGCCAAGCGCCATCTCGCTCTGGTACAGGTAGTGGGTCAGCAGGCCGTCCTGTACGGTGCGGTCGACCTGGTTGCCCTGGTAGCGACGCAGTACTTCGGCTGCGGTGCCGTAGCGCGCGGCATACAGCTGGTCATGGCCGTCATAGCGATAACTGGCCAGGACCTGGTCGTCGTCATCGGCGTCGCGTACTTCCTGCAAGCGCCCCACACTGTCATAGACCAGGCGCCGCCCCCATTCGTCATTGAGGGCATTGCCCAGTTCGTCATACCTGAAGGTTTGACGGGCCGGGTAATCGGTAATCAGCGTGTGTGCCACTGCGGCGAGCTGGAAGCTGCCATCAGCCAGGTAGGTGAAGTCGGCGTCATCCTGTTCGCCATCGTCGAACCAGGTTCGGCAACGGGTCAAGTTATCTTGTTCGTCGAAATCGAACTGCTGGCTGATGATCGGCCGGCCTTTGGCGTTGCAAGGTAGCAGGGTGCCTTCGCTGTCATGGAAGGCCAGGCGGTTGAGCGCGTCGTACTCGAAGTTTTCCTTGAGCAACAAGGTGCCGTCTTTCTCCAGGCGGCGTTCGAGCAGCAGGTCGTCATCTCGCCACACCAGATGCAACTCATGGGCCACGCCGCCGTCAACGCTCAAGGTGCGTTTTACTTCGCGGCCGAGGGTGTCGTGTTGCAGCGAGCACAGCACGCGGCGGCCACTGGCCTCATCGAGCGTTTCGGTGCTTTCAAGCAGCCCCTCTTCGTCGTAGCTGAATGCGGCTTTCAATGACTGCTGGCGAGTGTAGGCAATTCGCCCCTGGGCGTCATACGCATGCACGACTGCCTTGCCGTCACTGTCCTGGCGCGACAGCAGGCGACCTTGCGGCGAGTGCGCGTAGTCGACGTGATAGCCGGTGCTGTCCTTGTTGTCCCATTTTTCCTGGAGCAGGTAGCCCAGTGGGGTGTACGTGTAGCTGCGCGTCCCTTGGGTATCTTCCTTGGCGCTCGTGATCGCCGCACTTTCTTCGTAGTCGAAGCTTGCCAGGTTGGCTGCCGACCCTTTGCTGCCCTGCTGGCGAGTCGTTTCGATCGTCTGCGGTTGTTCGGTCAGCTGCGGTTTGTAGCCATAGGTAATGACGCGCTTGTCCTGGCCGGGGTTGCCGTTTTCCATGCGGTAGGCGGTGCGCTGATGGACCAGGGTCTGAGAGCCTTGGTACGTGTAGTCTTCTACCCGTGGCCCTACGCTGATTTTCTCAAGACGTTCCAGGCCATCGAATTCACGTTTGCAGACAGGCCGCGCAACGCCGTTGGCAGCTTTGCGCACCTGGAACAGCGTGGTCAGCTCACTGAGGCTGTACGCCGCGAATTGCCGCTCCAGCAGGCTGTCATCGGGGCGCTGGGTCTTGTGCATGCGGCCCCAGGCATCGTAATGGTAATGGGTCGAACGCAGGGTGGGCGCGTCGAGGTTGCCTTGGAGTGTGAGCGTCTCCTTCGTGCTGCGGCCAAGCCCGTCGTAGTGGTAGTCGTGTCGGCCAACTTCGCGGTTGCCGTCCAGGCGATACTCATGCACGGGTTTGTCAAACCGGTTGAACTCACTGACCTGCTGTCGGCGCTTCAGCTCCAGGTTTTTGGCGCTGGTGATCCATGTCTTGATGCGGTTGCCGTCGGCACCGAAGGGTGAGAAGTCGCGGTGTTCGATTACACCATCGGGTCGCTCGACCTTGCAGCGCTGGCCCCAGCCGTCATGGCTGAAGCTGAAGTCCACTGCCACTACCTGCTTTTCACCGTCTTGTGTGTAGTGGTCGTAAAGCGTCTCGCCGGACTGGTTTCCTAGAGAGTCATAGCGTGCCTGGTAGTGCACAGGCAGTGTCTGCGGTTGCTTGTCTTCGTCGAGGGTTTCCAGTTCCTGGCGCAGTGTACGGCTAGCGCCGTCCAGATAAGTACGGGTTAGTACGCCTTTGACGTCGGTCGCTTCTTCGAAAGCCTGGCCACGATCGTTCTGGTTGAGCAGACGGTACGCGTAGTGGCGCGTTGCGGCCTCGGTGGTGTCTGCGCCCACTGTTTCTTCCAGCATCCGGTTGAGCTTGTCGTGGCGATAGCGGGTGATGACGCCGTTGAGGTCCTGTTCCTGATACAAGCCACCGGTGGTGACACGCTGGATCTGTTCGATCTTGCGCTGTAGGGTGCCGCCTGGGGCTGTGTAGGTATGCTCGGTCGACAGCAGCATGGGCAGCCCGGCGTCGTCATCCATCCGTTTGTATTTCCATTGACTGCGAGCGGTGGTGCCATTCAGGGTCGTTGACTGATGGTCCATGCGGCCATACAGGAACGAATTGCTGCTGTCCTCCAAATACCTGCATTCTGTCTTTTGCAGCGATTGCTCCTGCTCCTTGCCTTCACTGTCGATCAGTACCTCGAAGATCTCTTCCTCGTTGCGTAGCAACCAGTCTTCCTGTGCTTTGTACCCCTGCGCAGGCGGTAGAGGTGCGAGCTGGCGGTATTGATAACGGACGCGAATAGTTTGTGCTGCCTCGTGGCCTGGCTCCACCGGGCAGTCGGCTGGATGCACCGTCAGGCTTTCCAGAGTGCCGACGAAACCTTCCGGATTGGCCGGGTGGTAGGTATTGACCGTACGAATGCCGTTGGCTTGGATCTCTTCGGTCAGGTTGCCGAACGTGTCGTAGTCGGTGGTGACGTTTTCTTCCCGGTATTCCCGCGGATCATTCGCCAGGCTCCAGTGTTTTTTCATGACGTGGGGTAGCTGGAACTTTTCCGGCTGGTTTTCGAAACGCTGGCCGGCCACTTCGTGGTAGGTGGTGCTGACCGTTTCGACGCAGCCGTCCTGGCGCGTGACCTGTTCGTTCAACAGATGGAAACGGTTGAACGTTCGGGTGATGGTGCGTGCGTCGACTTCGGTCGGGTTGCCGTCTTCATCCGGTTCGCCGGGCACTCTGTAGCGGGCGGTGGAGGTGTATTCGTAGCAGTTGCCGACGAGCTTGTACAGGTTGTCCAGGCCATCGTCGCTCCAGACGATGCCGGTACCACCGTAGCCGAGGAAGTTCTCCGGACTGTAGTCGTACTCGGTGACCATGTCTGGCTGGCCGGCACCGGGTTGCACCACATGCCGTTCGACGTTGGGCAGCCAGCGCGCCTGGCCATCGGCAGCCGGCGGGAAGCGGTGCCCCTGGGTACGGTAGTAGACCCGCTCGGTTCCACCGAGGGGGTTGTCCACCTTGCTGACGCAGCGCAGGTTGCCGAAGCGCTGATACTCGAAGTGCCAACTGGCCTGCTCGTCGGTCGGCAGCACCACATCGGTCAACTCGTCGGCACCGTTGCGCGACAGGGTGTAGCGGGCCCAGGGCTCGACCTCGGGGTCGTCGCTGGGGTGCAGGTCGAGCAGTACCTCGTGGTTGCTGCTGTAGTCGATGGCCAGCAGGTCGCGGCCACTGTCGTCGCTCACCCGAACCAGCCGCGGCTCGTCGACATCGCGCTCGTACTCCAGGCTCAGGCCGTGGCCTGAGGGCGCCAGCACGCGCACCGGCAAGGCAATGTCCTTGTCGTTGTCCTGCGGCTCCAGCACCTCGACCAGCCCTGACTTGTGCACCAGGCGATAACGCACCAGCTGTTGGTCCGGCTTGCTTTCGTTGTGGAAGTGGAAGCTCTCCAGTTTGCGCTCGGCGATCAACGGCTCCACACCCGGGCCGTTGTCACTGACCTTGAAGCGCTCCCCGGAGCCCAGGCTGAGCATGCTGGCGCGAATCTCGAACTGGCTGAGGTTCAATGCCCAGCCAATGCCAAAGCCTGAGTCCTGGTCGTTCATCGGGCTGAAGTTCAAGCGCAGGGGCAGGCGTGGGCCGCAGAGGTTGTTGCCGATCAGTTCGGG
>NZ_JANIAG010000193.1:0-9499 GCF_028682155.1 Pseudomonas sp. 39004 | reverse complement strand
CTTCCTGGTTGTAGTTGGAGGGAAGGGCAGTGGTTAGCATTAAACACTGACACATAAAGGTGAATGCTATGTCCTCTCAACAAAAATTGTCTGTATCGGCGCGTGCCCAGCATGTTTCCAACGGTGTTGCAGTCGCTCACCCCATTACGGTGAGCCGCGCTGCGGGTGCCTACCTATGGGATGATCAAGGTAAGAAATACCTGGATTTCGTGGGTGGCATAGGCGTGTTGAACGTGGGGCACAATCACCCGCGTGTGGTCGAAGCGGTACGCAAGCAGTTGGACACCTTCTCGCATATCTGCTTCCAGGTTGCGGCTTACGACCAATACACCGATCTGGCTGCGAAGCTGAATAACCTGGTTGGCGGCCCAGAGCACTACAAGTCGGTGTTCCTGACCACCGGTGCCGAAGCGGTTGAGAACGCCATCAAGATCGCGCGGGGCTACACCAACCGCCCAGGTGTGATCGCATTCCGCGGCGGTTTCCACGGCCGTACCTTGATGGGCATGACCCTGACCGGCATGAGCCAGCCGTACCGCCAGAACTTCGGCCCTTACGCGCCGGACATCTACCACACCCCGTACCCGAACGAATACCGAGGCATCACCACCGAGAAAGCGCTGGTGGCCCTGCAGGAGGTGTTCGACACGCAGATCGCTGCTGATCGTGTTGCGGCAATCATCATCGAGCCAGTACAGGGTGACGGTGGCTTTATCGCAGCGCCCGTCGAGTTCATGCGTGCACTGCGCAAGAAAACCGAAGAACTGGGCATCGTGCTGATCTGCGATGAAATCCAGACCGGCTTTGGCCGTACCGGCAAAATGTTTGGCTTCGAGCACGCCGGCATCCAGCCTGACCTGGTAACCGTTGCCAAGAGCCTGGCCGGCGGCTTGCCGATCTCGGGCGTTGTCGGCCGTGCCCGAATCATGGATGCCCCGCAGCCAGGCGGCCTGGGCGGCACCTACGGTGGCAACCCACTGGGCTGCGCCGCTGCCCTGGAAGTGATCAAGATCTTCGAGTCCGAGAACCTGACCGAGCGTAGCCGCGCTATTGGTGCGCAACTGCTGGAAGGCTTCAAGCAACTTGAGGGCCGTTTCAACAGCATCGGCCACGTACGCGCCATTGGTGCCATGGCAGCGGTCGAATTCGTTTCCAATCGCGACAGCAAAGAGCCGGATGCGGCGATGGCGCAGCGCGTGATTGACGCTGCCCGTGAAGAGGGCCTGCTGCTCATCAAATGTGGTGTGTACCGCAACGTGGTTCGCTTTATCTGCCCGTTGGTGATCACTGAACAGGACGTTGCCAAGGCACTTGGCATGTTCGAGCGTGCACTGGTTGCCGCACAAGCCTGAGTCCGACTGCTTGCCGGTGAAGGGATTGAACGGATCATTCTGTTCACGTTCACCGACTTGAACTTGCCCCCTCCCTGCAGGGGGCTATCACACCGCAAGTTAATCAAACAGCGTGCCGGGAAGGGGGTTGGCGGTTTCTCGCGCGTCAATGTTCCCGTCAATTAATAGAGGTGCCTCGATCATGAATACAAGTATAAGTATCGATAAACCAAACACCCATGACAGCCAACTAAAGGCGGGCCTGAAGTCCCGGCATCTGACAATGATGTCGATCGCAGGGGTCATTGGTGGCTCATTGTTCGTAGGGTCGGGGAGTATCATTCACAGCGCGGGGCCAGCCGCCGTTCTGGCCTTTCTGGTTGGCGGCATTCTGATGATGCTGATCATGCGAATGCTGGGGGAAATGGCAACGTCATCGCCAGATACTGGGTCATTCTCGACCTACGCCGACCGCGCCATTGGTCGCTGGGCCGGGTTTACCATTGGGTGGCTGTACTGGGGTTACTGGGTCAGCCTGATGGCGTGGGAAGCGTACGTTGCCGGCAAAATCCTCAACGGCTGGTTTCCATCGATCAGCATCAATGTCTTTGTGCTGGCAACGACCCTGGTTTTGCTCAGTATCAACTTCTTCAATGTGAAGAACTACGGTGAATTCGAGTTCTGGTTCGCCTTGATCAAAGTGGTGGCGATCTTCTGCTTCCTGATTGTGTGCGGCCTGGCCGTGACCAACCTCTGGACGCTGGGGGAGGTGAGCGGCATCAGTAATCTGACCGCGCATGGCTTTATGCCAAACGGCATAGACCCCGTCGTCGGCGCAATGCTCGGGGTAATGTTTGCATTCCTGGGGGCAGAGATTGCGACCATTGCAGCGTCAGAGTCTGCAAACCCCTCGCAGCAGATCATCAAGACGACGAAGTCGGTTGTCTGGCGTGTAGGGCTGTTTTACGTGGGGTCGATCTTCCTGATTGTATGCCTGGTGCCGTGGAATGACCCCATGCTGGGCGTGTCGGGCTATGGCTCGTACCGCCGGACACTGGAGCTGCTTGGGGTGCCTGGTGCAGAAGTGCTGATGAACTTCGTGGTGCTGACCTCGGTGAGCAGTTGCCTGATTTCTGCGCACTACACCGCCTCGCGCATGCTCTTCTCCTTGGCCACCCGCGGTGACGCGCCTGCGTTCTTCAAGTTCACCAAGGCCGGAACGGGCATCCCGGTCTACGCGATCATTGGCTCGTGCCTGGTGGCTGTGATTCTGGCACTGATCAACTTTAGTGAGGCGCTGCGGCCCAAGGATGTACTGGATACGCTAATGAACATGACCGGCACTATTGCACTGCTGGTTTACCTGGTCATCGCCTGCTCTCAACTGAAGATGCGACGCAAGTTGGAACTCAAAGGCAGTGACATCCCGTTGAAGATGTGGCTGTTCCCTTGGCTGACCTGGGCGGTGATCGTGTTCATCGTGGTTTGCCTGGGGGTGATGTCGTTCATGCCTGACTACCAGGTGCTGGTGGTGTCTACGGGCAGTGCAGGGCTGGCGTTGGTGCTTATCGGAATCGTGCATCAGATTCGATGCAATCGCTTAAAGCGATAGTTACTGGGCACGCGCGGTGTCGCGGCCTGTCGGCTTAGTTGCGAAGTCTACTACTCAATTGGGGGTTTTATGAGCTTTAAACTGCAGCGCGAAGCGTTGATGGTTACCAAGAACTATATTGCGGGTGTGTGGCAAGTTGCCGTATCGGGCGCCACCCTGCCGGTCAATAACCCGGCGACTGGGGAGCCTGTTGCCTGGGTTGCAAACAGCGACGAAAAAGATGCTCAAGCCGCCGTTGAAGCGGCAGCCGCCGCTTTTGAAGCTTGGCGCGCCACGCCCGCCAAGCAACGCGCTGTCATTTTGAAACGCTGGAATGACCTGATCATGGCGAACGCCGAGGATCTGGGCAAAATCATTTCCTCTGAACAGGGCAAACCTCTTGCGGAAGCCATTGGTGAAATCGCTTACGCCGCCAGTTATGTCGAGTGGTTTGCAGAAGAAGCGACCCGCGCGAACGGCGACATCATTCCTCAGGCGGTGCGTGGCCGTAAAATGACAGCCTACTGGGAGCCTGTGGGTATCGTTGCTGCCATCACGCCCTGGAACTTCCCCGCCGCGATGATTGCCCGGAAAATCGCGCCTGCACTGGCTGCCGGTTGTACCGTCGTGTGTAAACCCGCAGCAGAAACCCCACTCACTGCGTTGGCCTTGGTCAAGCTTGCGCAAGAGGCGGGCGTGCCGGCAGGTGTGCTGAATATCGTCAACACCCTCTCGTCAAAGACAGTTGCCGATGTGTGGCTGGACGATGCGCGCGTTCGTAAAATCACCTTCACCGGCTCGACCCCCGTGGGTAAGCACCTTGCCCACGAATCCTCCCGTACCCTGAAAAAGCTGGCGTTGGAGTTGGGTGGTAACGCTCCGTTCATC
This sequence comes from Pseudomonas sp. 39004, assembly GCF_028682155.1. Taxonomy (NCBI): domain Bacteria; kingdom Pseudomonadati; phylum Pseudomonadota; class Gammaproteobacteria; order Pseudomonadales; family Pseudomonadaceae; genus Pseudomonas; species Pseudomonas sp. 39004. The sequence goes on along the minus strand of NZ_JANIAG010000193.1, from coordinate 5,689 downwards.
GTGTTCGAAGATGCCGATGTCGATGCTGCGGTAGAAGGCTTGATGGTTGCCAAGTTCCGTAACGGCGGCCAAACCTGCGTGTGCCCCAACCGTGTCTACGTTCAGTCGAAGATCTACGGCAGGTTTCTGGAGAAGCTGGCAGCCCGCGTAGCAGCCCTGGTCGTCGGCCCGGCGAGCGATCCGGCGTCGCAGATCGGGCCAATGATCAACGCCAAAGCCATCGCCAAAATCGAAGAGCACGTTGACGATGCCGTTGCCCGGGGCGCCCGAGTGCTGACCGGCGGCAAGCGCCTGTTCACCGAACAGCGCGCCGAGTCCACATACTACGCGCCAACCGTTCTGGCCGACGTAGACCGCGCTGCCAAGTGCTTCCATGAGGAAACCTTCGGGCCCGTCGCGCCGATCACTCAATTCGACACCGAGGAGGAAGTCATCAAGATGGCCAACGACTCGCCGTTCGGGTTGGCAGCCTACTTCTATACCAACGACCTGCGCCGTGTGCACCGCGTTACCGATGCGCTGGAGTGCGGCATTGTCGGAGTGAACGAAGGCGCGCTGGCTGCCGAAGCTGCGCCGTTCGGCGGGGTGAAGGACTCGGGTTATGGCCGCGAAGGCTCCGTTCACGGCCTGGCGGAATACATGCACATCAAGTATGTGTGCCAGGGTGGCCTGGATTAATACCTCAAACGTGGTGGGTTAGTGTGTGCTGCGTTGGGCCTTCATTGCGAAGGCCTTAACCAGCTTGGTAAGTTGCAGAACTTTCGGTTTAGTGCTTTCGTCAAGTAATTGACCCATGCCGGTTTTCATAACGATCAAATTGAAACCGGCAGGCCTTGCCCCAGCGCACGGGGTTTTCGCCAAGAGATCCACTCCATGGACGCACAAGCAGCGGTCGACGGCATTCGCTCCCTCGGCGAGAAGCGAGTGGTGACCTTTCTGGGTTTTTCCGACGCGGGCTATGAGGATGAAGCTCGAGCCCGGGAGGTGTTGCTGGCAGAGCTCGCGACCTTCGACCCTCGGGATACCATCGTGTGCTCGGGTGCCACTGCGCAAGGCATTGGCATGGTCTATCCACTGGCACTGCGTAAAGGGTTTCGCACCGTAGGTATCGTCTCGTCGCGGGCGCGCGCCGAGGGGGTGCTGTTTTCCAAGGATTGCGAGCGTGTGTTCATGGTGGACGACCCTACCTGGGGTGGCATGCAGCCCAATGAACATCTGTCCTCCACCTCACAGGCCATGGTCGATGCCAGTGACGTGATGATCGCCATCGGCGGCGGCGCGATCGCCCGCGACGAACTCGTAGCAGGCCACAGCAAAGGCAAACTCGTCCGTTTTCATCCTGCAGACATGAATCATGCTCGCGCCATGGCGAATGCCATCAAAGAAGGCGGGCCGGCCCCACGGTCGTTCTGCGGCGACGCCCAGGCGCTGTTCCAGTGCACAGGTGGGGAGGAAGGAGCATGAGGAAATATGCGGTCGTCTTTGTGCATGGGCTGGCAAAGAAGCCTTCGCCTGAAAAGCTTGAGGAAATCTGGCGTTGGGGGCTGGAGCGAGCGGACACCCCTGCACCTTTTCATGGTCACAACCCAGGGATCGACCTCGATACCCAGGGCGTGCCAGGCCTGTTCAACTACTATGCAGACGTATTCTACGGCACCGATTACGAAACAGATCTCGATGCGTTTTATGAGTCCAGGGACGGTTCTGTCGTTGACCTGGGGAGCCTGCACCAGATAGCAGGCGAGCTTGCCATCCCGACGCCTGCCAATGAAAAAGAAGCAAGGTTCCTTGCTGAGGTGGAGCGCAAGATGCGCGAGGCGCCTTTCCCACCCGAGCCGCCGTGCCTTGTAGCCCATCCAGCTGCACAGCAACCTACGCAATTGGAGATCGCCTCGTGGCTGCCGGGGCCTGTGAAGGAGGCCATCATCAAAAAAGCGGCGATGGAAGCGTATTACTTCCTGTTCAACAAGGACTATGCGCGGCCAGCCGATGGCGTGATCTTCAAGGTGCGTGATGAGCTGCGCCAGCGCCTGATCGATGACTTGAGAAAAGCGGCGGAGCAGGCCAACAAGCTGGTGCTGGTAACTCATAGCATGGGCACGATGATCGCCTACGACGTTCTGCGCAACTGCAAGCAATGCCCTCCGGTGGAGGTGCTGTTCACCCTTGGATCGCCGCTGGGCATCACCGAAGTGCAGGAGCAACTGCGGGCCGATGGGCTGCAACACGTCGATTTCCCACCTGGGCTCGGTCGATGGATCAACGTCTACGACCCCCTCGACCCCATCTGTGGTGCTGACCCGAGAATGGACGATTTCCGCCCCACGCAGGGGCGTAGGGTGGAGGATGTTAGAGAGAGCAACTGGGGAAACTGGCGCCATACAGTCACCCACTATTTTGCCGGCAGGCAGTTCCGCTCATTGCTGATGCATACCCTCGGGATATCACGCTGATGTCGCCCATGTCAGCGGGTGAACTCGCCATGGCCCTGAAACGTGGCGAGTTTCCCAACCCACCGTTGCAGTTGCTGACGCACGCTGTGCATTTGCTCGCTGACGAGGTGCTCGATGGCAAGCAGGCTTCGCGCAAGAGCGTCCGCGAGGCCATGGACCTGCTGCGCAGGCACCGCCATTTCGAACATGTGCACGAGTTAGGCGTCGCCTGGCACGATACCTTCGGTTGCGACGCCATGATCCAGCGCCTGCTCGCCCAGGCGAAGGTGGAGCTTGGCGCTCTGGAAGGGGCCGACGATCTGCTCGACGAAGCCGACCAAATGGCGATCAGGCACCCGACAGACCTGGAATACCAGGCAGAGGAGAAGGACTACAACGCGTTGCGCGGGCGTATCCGCAAGCAACGGTTTGTGCTGACGGACAATGTGAACGTACTCGCCGAGTCAATCGCTTACTACCAGAAGAAGCAGCTAGCGCAACCAAGCTTCTTCCTCGACGTGAATGTACTGGCGCTGCGGGTACGCCTGCACGATCGGATAGCACAGCCGATCCAGGTACTCATCGAGTTGGCCCACGATGTTTTGAAGCAGGCAACCGTCGCTATACGAACCAAGCCTGCCGACCCATGGGCGCTGGCAACTGCGTCCGAAGCGTGCCTTGCCTTGAGCCGCTTCCTGCCGGACGAGAGCTGGTGCGACTGGGCCGAATTGTGGTTGTACCGGTTCTTGGCGCACCCGAAATGCGGCCCGTTCGAGATGGAGAGCTATTTTCGCCAGGTGCGCGAAATCTGGAGTGGAGCCCCACTGGACGAATCCACGTGTGCGGGGCGCTTGGCCAGGATCTTTGAACGGCACATGCTGCGCACTCAGCGCCGTTGGTCCGTGGACGCCCGTCAGTTGCAATGGCTTCAACAAAATCCCGAAGAGCTCGAAAAGAACTTTTGCGGTGAAAAGTCGTTCACGGTTGCCGACATCCGCAAGATGCTCGCGCTCGCACCTAACATCGGTTGCGTGACGAACGACAAAGGGGTGCGTATGGGCACCGGTTTCCTGGTGCAGGGTTCAGCTTTCGGCGATGACGGCTTGCTGTTCATCACCAATGCCCACGTGATCAGCGATACCTTGACCAAAGCGATACGCGGCAGCGATGCACGCGTCACCTTCGAGACGGAGGCAGACGGCAGCGTGCCCCCCTGTCTGGTGCAAGCGATCCTGTTCAATTCGGAGCCAGGGCAACTGGGTAACGTGAAGGAGGCGCCGGGCAAGCTGGATGTTAGCGTCTGCCGCCTGAGCCGCACGCCAAACGGTGCTGCTGGCCTCCCGGTGGCGCCGACTGTCCCTTGGCCCTCACCGCGAACCAAAGCTTTCGTCGTCGGTCACCCGCGAGCCGGCGAACTGCAGTTCTCGCTTCAAGACAGCGTGCTGCTCGACGTCTGCGGCAACGAGCGACTGATGCACTACCGCACGCCGACCGACCCGGGTAGCTCCGGCAGCCCGGTGTTCAACAGGGACTGGGAAGTCATAGCGCTGCATCACGCGGGCTCGCAGACATGCCCGCGTTTGTCAGGCTCAGGCTTCTATGAAGCGAATGAAGGCATCACGCTGCAGGCGATCCGACAGCATTGGAAAGGCATGGCAACTGATTCGCTTGGATAAACCGCTACGACTAGCGTGTGGGTTATTCAGCTCATGCCGTGCCATGCGGTTACATCAGTCACCCGGTGGACGCTACCCAGGCATTGGGTAGGGAGGCTCAGATGGCATCGATCTTCATCAGCTATCGTCGCAAAGACTATACGGCCGGAGTCAGCGCCCTCGAGCAGCACCTGCGCGGTTATTTCGGGCAAGCGTCAGTTGTGCTCGATCAGGATGGCTTTCTCGGCGGCACGGACTGGCAAGCGGAGATGAGGGCAGCGGTCATACAAAGCAGTGTGGTTATTTGCGCAGTGGGTGATAGCTGGAGCGAACCGTCGTTACGCGAAAGCGGCCCGGACTACCTGCATGAAGAACTCAATATTGCCCGAAGCCTTGGCAAGCCAATTATTCCCGTGGTGGTTGGCAGCGGCGCGGGGAAATCAGCCCTGACCGAGCTACCCGCAGCCATTGCCTGGCTCGCAAAACTGCATGCGGTCGACTGCACAGGCCCTGAGCTGGGGCGAATCAAGGCGCTCGAACGTGCCATCGGCAGCAATGTTCTGGCCGCTACAGGGGCAGGAGGGGCATCGATCGGGGCGATGGTTGCCGATCTTTTCTACAGCCTCCTGTACCCAGTGAGTGCAGGGGGCATTGCATTACGAGGTACGGCATCAGGCATGACATCGGCTTTGCTTGGGGTCAGCCTCTCGGCAGTTGGCCTGCTGATGCTGTCCATGGTACTGAGGGAAGACTTCGATGCATTGGTGCCTTTGGGTAATATCCTCGGAGTGGTTGTCATCTTTGTTGGCCTGGTCTACGGGCTTGCATCTTTGATTACCCGCTTTGGGCCTGCCAGGGCCCACCCTCGTGGGCGATTTACATACGCGTTGAGATTCTGTGCAGCCATCATCACGTGCGGGGTCCTTTACTTCACAGTATGGGTCAGCTTTTTCCCGGATGGCTTCTTCACGCAAATGATGAACGCGCTGGAGGAGGGCGGTGCAGCGGAATTGAAGACAGCAGAGGAGATCAACAACTTTCCTCCTCATTTGATGGTTGTGATGGCCGTGTTCAATCTTGGCTTGATGTTCCATCTGCTCTATATCACTTGGGGCTTTGTTCGCAGCATTGCGGCAGTGGTGAGAACAGGCCGGCTGCCTGCATTCCTGTTGTTCGTATCGTTGATAATGGCGATAGGCATCATGGGCTGGATCAGTTACTCGATGAGCGCCGAAACGCCCGCGCCGAGCAAGAAACCGGTTCGGATAGCGGGTCAAATGCCACGCGAGTTTTCATTTTCGAATGGGTCCGACAAACTGACCGTAGCGGGCACCGAGTTGATGCCCCTGAAAATCCGAGCCAACGGAGACATGCGCTTCGAGAACAATATCGTGATTCTGGACTTCAAAGAGTTGGTGGTCGAAAACCGCACCGACGCATCAGTCATCGTGGATCGTATTCACTTTACGCTGGGACGGCGTGTGGACGGAAAGTTCTCATGGACTGATCCCGTCCCCTACAGTAACGAGGTCGCGTTCGGCGCGATCGACGGGCATGGCGAGCGTCGCCTTGAAAACTTTACCCTGCGAGCACGACTGCATC
>NZ_JANIAG010000192.1:0-9889 GCF_028682155.1 Pseudomonas sp. 39004 | reverse complement strand
TACCGACGGAGTAGCAGTCAGCTTGGCAACCACGTCGTCAGTGGTGTCAGTCACTTTGACCGACGCCGCGTCACCCAGCTGCAAGTTCTCGAAGGCACGACCGTCTACATCGACGGCGGACTTGATACCCAGGCTGATCTCACCGGCGTCTTTGTAGACGTCGTCGCCTTGCGCATCGTGAGCGTACGGCGCGCTGGTTTCACCGGCCTTGATAGTGACGGTGGCGTTGTTGCTCAGGGTCACAACCAGGTCGTGGGCCAGTGCAGTGTTGATGTGCACAGTGAAGGTCGGCTTCACGTTCTCGGCGACCGAGACCTGGTCAGCGGTGATAGTGACCTTGACCAGATCACCTTCGTTGCCCGGAGTACCTGGCTCGTCGGTGACAGCGGTGCTGACCGGGGTCTTGTCCAAGGTGAGTTGTTCGAACTTCCAAGCGTCTGCGCCGCTGACCGCTTGCAAGCTCTGCTCAACCGGGGCGTTAGTGCCGACATAATCGTTGTCTGGCGCAGTAACGGTGGTGAAACCGGTGGTGCTGTTGGCTGGGACGGTAATGACCGTTTTGCCGTCGCTCAAGGTGAAGTACAGCGGCGAGTGATTGTTGATCGGCAAACCGTCTTTGTTGGTCAGGGTGACGGTGTACGTGATCTCGCCCCCTTCGGTGACCGAAGGCGTAGCGGTCAGCTTGGCGATGACTTCGTCGGTGGTATCGGTGACTTTGACCGATGCCGCGTCGCCCAGCTGCAGGTTCTCGAAAGCACGACCGTCGACATCGACGGCGGACTTGATACCCAGACTGATCTCACCAGCATCTTTGTAAACGTCGTCGCCCTGCGCGTCGTGGGTGTATGGCGCGCTGGTTTCGCCAGCCTTGATGGTGACGGTGGCATTGTTGCTCAGGGTCACGACCAGGTCGTGATCCAGGGCGGTGTTGATGTGAACGGTGAAGCTCGGTTGGACGTTCTCGGCGACCGATACCTGGTCAGCGGTGATGGTGACTTTTACCACGTCGCCTTCGTTGCCCGGAGTACCTGGCTCGTCGGTAACCGTAGTGCTGACCGGGGTCTTGTCCAAGGTCAGTTGCTCGAACTTCCACGCGTCTGCGCCGCTGACTGACTGCAGGCTCTGCTCTACCGGGGTGTTGCTGCCCACGTAGACGTTATCCGGAGCAGTAACAGTGGCTGTACCGACGGTGCCGTTGGCTGGCACTGTGATGACCGTTTTGCCGTCGCTCAGGGTGAAGTAGAGCGGCGAGTGGTTGTTGATCGGCAAGCCGTCTTTGTTGGTCAGGGTGACGGTGTACGTGATCTCGCCCCCTTCGGTGACCGAAGGCGTAGCGGTCAGCTTGGCGATGACTTCGTCGGTGGTGTCGGTGACTTTTACTGACGCGGCATCACCCAGCTGCAGGTTCTCGAAGGCACGACCGTCGACATCGACGGCCGACTTGATACCTAGGCTGATCTCACCGGCGTCCTGGTAAACGTCGTCGCCTTGCGCATCGTGGCTGTACGGCGCGCTGGTTTCGCCCGCTTTGATGGTGACCGTAGCGTTGTTGCTCAGGGTCACGACCAGGTCGTGGGTCAGGGCGGTATTGATGTGAACGGTGAAGGTCGGCTTCACGTTCTCGGCGACCGAAACCTGGTCGGCGGTAATGGTGACCCTGACCAGGTCGCCTTCGTTGCCGGTGCCTGGGGTGCCCGAACCTGGCTCGTCCGTCACAGAAGTGGTGACGGTATCACCACCCAAAGTCAGCTTCTCGAAGTTGTCTGCGCCCGATACCGACTCAAGCTTGTTGGCGACAGCGCCCTGACCGCCGACGTACACGTCATCTTGAACCGTGATGGTCGCGGTGCCGGAAGCACTGTTGGCCGGAATCGTGACTTTTGTACCGTCGGTCAGGGTGAAGGTCAGCGCGCCGTGCTCAGTGACAGTCAGGCCCTGTGCGTTGGTCAGCGTGACGGTGTAGGTCACCTGGCCACCTTCGGCCACGGTTGCCTTGTCCACAGTCAAAGTTGCAACGACTTCGCTGACAGTGTCCGAAACTTCAACGGTCGCCGGGCCGCCGATGGCCAGATTCTCGAAGGTAGCACCCGCGACAGTGGCGCCGGTGACGCTCAACGTCACAGAGCCGGCGTCCTTGATGACGTCATCGCCTTGGGCCGGAGTCTTGTACTCGACTTCGGTCTTGCCGGCCTCGATGGTGACGGTTTCGCCGTTCGAAAGCGTTACGGTCAGCGGACGGTCCAGCGCCTGGCTCACTTTTACCGTAAAGGATGGCTGCTGATCTTCAGTCACGTTGCCGTTGCTGACGATGCTTACGGTGACGGTATCGATACTGTCATTGATTACAGTCGACGCTGGGGTCGGGTTCGGCGTCAGCTGCTCGAAGTTGCCGCCAGTGGCACCGGTGATGGTGGTGCTAACGGTCGAACCGTTGTTGTAGACGTCGTTATCCGGGGTCTGGAAATCAACGCTGCCTTGAGTCTTGCCGGCTTCGACAGTGATGGTTTGGCCGTTCGACAAGGTCACGGTAACCGGCGTCTGGGCAGGGTTGCTCAGAGTCACGGTGTAGGTGATCACGCCGCCTTCGGTGACCGAAGGGTTAGCGGTCAGGGTCGCAGTGGTGTTGTCGACCGAATCGTTGATCGTGGTCTGCGCTGGGGTCGGGTTCGGCGTCAGTTGCTCGAAGTTACCGCCAGTGGCACCGGTGATGGTGGTGCTGACAGTCGAACCGTTGTTGTAGACGTCGTTGTCCGGGGTCTGGAAGTCAACGCTGCCTTGGGTTTTGCCGGCTTCGACGGTGATGGTCTGGCCATTCGACAAGGTCACGGTTACCGGAGTCTGGGCAGGGTTGCTCAGGGTCACGGTGTAGGTGATCACGCCACCTTCGGTTACCGAAGGATTGGCGGTCAGGGTCGCAGTGGTGGTGTCGACCGAGTCATTGATCGTGGTCTGCGCTGGCGTCGGGTTAGGCGTCAGTTGCTCGAAGTTACCGCCGGTAGCGCCGGTGATGGTGGTGCTGACGGTCGAACCGTTGTTGTAGACGTCGTTATCCGGGGTCTGGAAATCAACGCTGCCTTGGGTCTTGCCGGCTTCAACAGTGATGGTTTGGCCGTTCGACAGGGTCACGGTAACCGGAGTCTGGGCAGGGTTGCTCAGGGTCACGGTGTAGGTGATCACGCCACCTTCGGTGACCGAAGGGTTGGCGGTCAGGGTCGCAGTAGTGGTGTCGACCGAATCGTTGATCGTGGTCTGCGCTGGCGTCGGGTTAGGCGTCAGCTGCTCGAAGTTGCCGCCAGTGGCACCAGTGATGGTGGTGCTGACAGTCGAACCGTTGTTGTAGACGTCGTTGTCCGGGGTCTGGAAGTCAAGGCTGCCTTGGGTTTTGCCGGCTTCGACGGTGATGGTCTGGCCATTCGACAAGGTCACGGTTACCGGAGTCTGGGCAGGGTTGCTCAGAGTCACGGTGTAGGTGATCACGCCGCCTTCGGTGACCGAAGGATTCGCGGTCAGGGTCGCAGTGGTCACATCGACCGAGTCGTTGATCGTGGTCTGCGCCGGGGTCGGGTTCGGCGTCAACTGCTCGAAGTTACCGCCAGTGGCACCAGTGATGGTGGTGCTGACGGTCGAGCCGTTGTTGTAGACGTCGTTGTCCGGGGTCTGGAAATCAACGCTGCCTTGAGTCTTGCCGGCTTCGACAGTGATGGTCTGGCCATTCGACAGGGTCACGGTGACAGGCGTCTGGGCAGGGTTGCTCAGGGTCACGGTGTAAGTGATCACGCCGCCTTCGGTTACCGAAGGGTTCGCGGTCAGGGTCGCAGTGGTCACATCGACCGAGTCATTGATCGTGGTTTGTGCTGGGGTCGGGTTCGGCGTCAGCTGCTCGAAGTTGCCGCCGGTTGCACCGGTGATGGTGGTGCTGACAGTCGAACCGTTGTTGTAGACGTCGTTGTCCGGCGTCTGGAAATCAACGCTGCCTTGGGTCTTGCCTGCTTCGACCGTGATGGTCTGGCCATTCGACAAGGTCACGGTGACAGGCGTCTGGGCAGGGTTGCTCAGGGTCACGGTGTAGGTGATCACGCCGCCTTCGGTGACCGAAGGGTTGGCGGTCAGGGTCGCAGTGGTGTTGTCGACCGAGTCATTGATCGTGGTCTGCGCTGGGGTCGGGTTCGGCGTCAGCTGCTCGAAGTTGCCGCCGGTTGCACCGGTGATGGTGGTGCTGACAGTCGAACCGTTGTTGTAGACGTCATTGTTCGGTGTCTGGAAATCAACGCTGCCCTGGGTCTTGCCGGCTTCAACAGTGATGGTTTGGCCGTTCGACAGGGTCACGGTAACCGGCGTCTGGGCAGGGTTGCTCAGAGTCACGGTGTAGGTGATCACGCCGCCTTCGGTTACCGAAGGATTCGCGGTCAGGGTCGCAGTGGTCACATCGACCGAGTCGTTGATCGTGGTCTGCGCCGGGGTCGGGTTCGGCGTCAGCTGCTCGAAGTTGCCGCCGGTTGCACCGGTGATGGTGGTGCTGACGGTCGAACCGTTGTTGTAGACGTCGTTGTCCGGAGTCTGGAAGTCGACACTGCCCTGGGTCTTGCCGGCTTCGACAGTGATGGTCTGGCCATTCGACAGGGTCACGGTAACCGGCGTCTGGGCAGGGTTGCTCAGAGTCACGGTGTAGGTGATCACGCCACCTTCGGTGACCGAAGGGTTGGCGGTCAGGGTCGCAGTGGTGGTGTCGATAGTATCGGTAATCTGCGTAACCGCCGGCGTTTGCGGCAGGGTCACGATCAGACCGTTACCCCCGGTGGCACCCGTCACGGTCGTCGAGATCTGCCCGCCGTCGATATACGGCGTGTCATTTGCCGGGATGGTGACATTGACGCTACCGCTGGTCTGCCCTGCCGGAATGACGATCACCGCACCGTTGGACAGGGTCACGACCAGATTGGACGTCGGCGCCTGGCCAACTGTCGCGGTATAAACGATTACGCCACCCGCTTCGGAGATGGAAGGGGTGGCGTTGAGGACAAGCGCGGTGGAGACATCGGTCGGCGTGGTGGGCGGTATGACCTGCTGATTGTTGTTGCTGGTGTCCAGCGCGCCAACGTCTTCAGACTCCAGCGCCGCGGCAAAGCCTAATGGGCCGGTAGGGAAGCCGATGCTCGTGTCGACCCTGCCCGCTGTCTCCTCAAGCATGACAAAGCTGTGGCCACCCCCCAGCGCGCCACCACCGCCCGCCGCTGCCGGGCCTGCTGCCGTGGCTTCGAGCTCGGTAGTCGGGTCGACACCCGCAGCAATTGCCTGCTGCAGCTCTTCGACTGACGGTGCAGCCTGCGCAGTGGCCTGGCCCAGGTCGGTGCTGCTGTAGGGCGCATCCGCGCTCCACTGGCTGTCACGGCCCAGGTCGAGCAGGCGACCATCGGCCAGCTCGAGCGTTACCGCGCCACCCGGGCCGGTGAGTACTTCCTCACCCGACAACAGGCGATCACCTTCGATGAGTACACGCCGGATGCCCTCTGGGGATACCGCAATAACCTGGCCGACAATGCTTTTGACGATGGCTACAACGCTGCTCATTGGACTCTCCGTGTGACCCGGTTAGGGTACTTCCCTGCCAGAGCGGCGCTGTTGTAAGCCACTTCAGGCGGATCTGTGTCGATTAATATGATGAGGATTTGACGTCAAAATTACGTCTATAACTGTTTGGAATTAACTATCTGCCAAACTATTGACCTTATACTCGCCATCCTAAACAATCGGCAATGTAATGTCACATTGATATTTGCACCTTTGCCACCCCTTCATTTAGTAGTCATCCAGTGCCTGTCGGAAGCCCACCCATCGGCCAGTTCTGGCGCCATTTTCCTGGCCCTGAAAAGCTTAAACCGTGACTCGGGACAACAGCGCTTTCGGGAACCCGCCAAAAATGCGTGCTTCACTGTTTACCGTTCTTCCCATCACCCTAGCCGCCACGTTTGCACAAGCACAATCCTTGCCCAAAGCCGTGCAGACCGCCCTTGAGAGCCTGCAGGCCATAACAACGAATGGCAGGCTATGCTGCGAATGAACTTCAACCTTTACACTGGCGTCAGCAACAAGGCAGACCGGGAGCCCAAGTCGTAACCTTCACTACCCGGCGTCGTCTGGTAGAGATGAAGAACATACAATTGTTTACTCAGTATCGAATCAAGGCGACCATTGGCCACTGCTCAAGAATCAGGGTGTTGTAGCCCCGATGGCCACCGTTGTGCAGAACGATCTGAAACCGAGGGTGAGCCTGTCAGGCCTGAACTGAGGCACACCCTGCCCCACCCACCGCAAGGATGAAGAGAGCGCCGCGTGGAATCCGAAGTCAGTCGAGTCCAACTCAGCCACGATCCACGCAGTCAGCATGACGATCCCTTGCTGGATAGCCTGCTGAGCCTGTGTGTCCTGCATCAGAAACCCGCCAGCCGGGTCATGCTGACCACCGGCCTGCCGCTGCCTGCCCAGCGCCTGAGCCCCGAGCTGCTGCCCCGTGCCGCGGCCCGGGCCGGGCTTCAGGGGCGGCTGCTGCAGCGCAAGCTGGAGCAGATCCCCAGTATCGCCATGCCGGCCATGCTGTTGCTCAAGGAAGGCCGCAGCGCCGTCCTGCTGGGCTGGGAAAACGAAGACACCGCGCGCCTGCTGCTTAGCGAGAGCGATGGTGGCGAGGTGCATGTCAGCCGCGAAGCGCTGCTCAGTGACTACAGCGGGCGCGTGTTCTTCGCCCAGCCGCAGCACAAGTTCGACGTCAACCACGGCAACCTCATCCCGCGCGCGAAATCCTGGTTCCGCGACACCCTGCTGCGCAGCAAATGGCTGTACATCGATGCCATAGCCGCCAGCCTGGTGATCAACCTGATCGCCCTGGCCGCGCCGCTGTTCGTGATGAACGTGTATGACCGGGTGGTGCCCAACCAGGCAACCTCGACCCTCTGGGTGCTGGCTGTCGGCATCGCCGGCGCCTACGTCTTCGACCTTATCCTCAAGGGCTTGCGCGGCCTCTGCCTGGACCTTGCCGGCAAAAAGACCGACTTGATCATTTCGGCGACCTTGTTCGAGCGTATCGTCGGCATGTCGATGAAGTACCGCCCGGCGCGGGTCGGCAGCTTTGCCCAGAACATCCATGAGTTCCAGGGCTTGCGCGACTTCCTCGCCTCCTTGACCCTGACCAGCCTGATCGACCTGCCGTTCACCCTCCTGATCCTGATCGTCATCGCCATCATTGGCGGGCACCTGGTGTGGATCCCGATCATCGCCTTCCCGCTGGCCCTGGGCATCGGTTATGCCTTGCAGCGGCCGCTGATGGCGACCATGGAGCGGACCATGGCCCTGGCCTCGGAGCGCCAGTCCAGCCTGATCGAGACCCTGGCTGGCCTGGACGCCGTCAAGGTCAACAACGCCGAAAGCGAGCGCCAGTACATGTGGGAGCAGACCCTCGGCACCCTCAGCCGGTTGGAGCTGCGCGTGAAGGTGCTGTCGAGCCTGGCGATGAACATCACCATGCTGATCCAGCAGCTGGCAGGCGTGGCGATGATCTGCGTGGGTGTCTACCTGATCATCGACGGCAACCTGAGCATGGGCGGCCTGGTCGCCTGTTACATGCTCAGCGGCCGCGCCCTCGGCCCGCTGGGCCAGCTCAACGGCTTGCTGGCCCGCTACCAACAGGCGAAGGTAACCATGGTCGCCACCGACCACATGATGGACTTACCGCAGGAGCGCAACTTCGAGGAGCGGCCGCTGAGCCGCCGGGTACTGCAGGGCAGCATCGAGTTCCGCGGGGTCGAGTTCACCTACCCGAACCAGCAGAACCTGGCCCTGAAGAACATCAACCTGACCATCCGCCCCGGCGAAAAGGTCGGCATCATTGGCCGCAGCGGCTCGGGCAAGAGCTCCCTGGCCAAGCTGGTCGTGGGCCTCTATGAAGCCGACGGCGGGTCACTGCTGGTCGATGGCGTGGATATCCGCCAGATCGACGTCAGCGAGCTGCGCCACAACATCGGCTATGTGCCGCAGGACATCCAGCTGATGGCCGGCACCCTGCGCGACAACCTGGTCAGCGGCGCACGTTACATCGAAGACGAAATGATCCTGCAGGCCGCAGAACTTGCAGGTGTTCATGAGTTTGCCCGGCTGCACCCCGACGGTTATGAGCTGCAAGTGGGCGAGCGTGGCCAGAACCTCTCCGGCGGCCAGCGGCAGAACGTTGCCCTGGGCCGTGCATTGCTGCTCAACCCGCAGATCCTGCTGCTCGACGAGCCGACCAGCGCCATGGACAACACCGGTGAAGAGCGCCTCAAGCAACGCCTGCAGGCGGTGATCGAGAACAAGACGGTGCTGCTGGTGACCCACCGCGCCTCGTTGCTGTCGCTGGTGGACCGGCTGATCGTCATCGATCGCGGGCAGATTGTCGCCGACGGCCCGAAAGCCGCGGTCATGGATGCGCTGAAGAAGGGGCAGATCAGTGTTGCATAAGCTCGATATGGGGCAGTTCAAGGATGGCCTGCGACGCTACTTCAAGGGCTCCGATTCGCTCGGCGGGCAGCCGCTGCCCGAGGTCAACAAGGCGCTGATCGAGGATGCACCGCGTGTGGTGCGCCTGACCATCTGGGGTGTGATCGCGTTTTTTGTGTTCCTGATCGTCTGGGCCAGTGTGGCGCCGATCGATGAGGTCACGCGCGGCGAAGGCAAGGCCATTCCGTCCTCCAAGGTGCAGAAGATCCAGAACCTCGAGGGCGGCATCGTCGCCGAAATCTACGCCAAGGAAGGGCAGATCGTCGAAATCGGCCAGCCCCTGCTGCGCCTGGACGAAACCCGCTTCGCCTCCAACGTCGGCGAAACCGAGGCCGACCGCTTGGCCATGGCGCTGCGCGTCGAACGCCTGAGTGCCGAGGTCGAAGACCGCCCGCTGCAAATCGATGAGGCCCTGAGCAAGGCCGCGCCCAGCCAGGCGGCCAACGAGCAATCGCTTTACCAGAGCCGGCGCCAGCAACTGCAGGACGAGATCGGTGGCCTGCAGCAACAGCTGGTACAGCGCCAGCAGGAGCTGCGCGAATACACCTCCAAGCGCGCGCAGTACGCCAACAGTCTGCAACTGCTGCGTCAGGAGATCGCGATGTCCGAGCCCCTGGTAGCCCAGGGCGCAATCTCCCAGGTCGAAGTGCTGCGCCTGCGCCGTGCCGAAGTAGAAAACCGTGGCCAGATGGATTCCACCGCGCTGGCCATCCCGCGTGCCGAGGCGGCCATTCGGGAAGTACAGAGCAAGATCGAAGAAACCCGTGGCAAATTCCGCAGCGAAGCGCTGACCCAGCTCAATGAGGCACGCACCGAGCTCAGCAAGGCCACTGCCACCAGCAAGGCGCTGGACGACCGGGTTCACCGTACCATGGTCACCTCGCCTGTGCGCGGTATCGTCAAACAGCTGCTGGTCAACACCATCGGTGGGGTGATCCAGCCGGGTAGCGACATCGTCGAGGTCGTGCCGCTGGACGACACCCTGGTCATCGAAGCGAAGATCCTGCCCAAGGACATCGCCTTCCTGCATCCAGGGCAGGAAGCGACGGTCAAGTTCACCGCCTATGACTACACCATTTACGGTGGCCTGAAGGCCAAGCTGGAGCAGATCGGTGCCGACACCATCACCGATGAAGACAAGAAGACCACGTACTACCTGATCAAGCTGCGCACCGATCGCAGCCACCTGGGCACTGACGAGAAGCCATTGCTGATCATTCCCGGGATGGTGGCGACGGTGGATATCATGACCGGCAAGAAGACCATCATGAGCTACCTGCTCAAGCCGATCATGAAGGCCCGCTCGGAAGCCCTGCGCGAACGTTAACGCCACGCACGGCTGTGTGTAGGAGCGGCCTTGCCG
>NZ_JANIAG010000191.1:0-9929 GCF_028682155.1 Pseudomonas sp. 39004 | reverse complement strand
GCCGCGCGCCAATACCTCAGGCATAATTGGCCCGAAACAAATGTAGGAGCGGCCTTGCGTCGCGATGCGCCGCGCGGGCGGCGCTCGATTTCCGCCCCACCTCCAAATCCAAGACAGGCAGCTAGCCGCCATCACCCTATCTCCCGACAAGCGCATAGCAGCCCCACTTCCCCAACATTCTGTGAAGAACCTATTTTGCCGTGGCCAAGGCGGTCTGCTTTTAGGACCGGAACGGTCGCGTGCGCTGCCATCCCTACATTCCTCATGGTTGAACACAGCGGCCGCAACCCGCTAAGGTCGCCGCCTTGATCCACGAGAGGCAACCATGGGCTACCTGATTATCGTCGCGCTGATCCAGGCGTTTTCCTTCAGCTTGATCGGCGAGTACCTGGCCGGGCATGTCGACAGCTACTTTGCCGTGCTCGCGCGGGTGCTGCTGGCGGGCCTGGTGTTTCTGCCGCTGACCCGCTGGCGCCAGGTCGAGCCGCGCTTCATGCGCTCGATGCTGCTGATCGGCGCGCTGCAGTACGGCATCACCTATGTGTGCCTGTACCTGAGCTTTCGCGTGCTCACCGTGCCGGAAGTGCTGTTGTTCACCATTCTCACGCCGTTGCACGTCACCTTGATCGAGGACGCCTTGAACCGGCGTTTCAACCCATGGGCGTTGCTCGCGGCGCTGGTGGCGGTGGCCGGGGCCGCGGTGATCCGCTTTGACAGCATCAGCGGCGAGTTCTTCATCGGCTTCCTGCTGCTGCAGCTGGCCAACTTCACCTATGCCGCGGGCCAGGTGCTGTACCGCCATCTGGTCGCCCGAAACCCCAGCGACCTGCCGCACTACACGCGCTTCGGCTACTTCTACCTGGGGGCCTTGATCGTGGTGTTGCCGGCGTTCGTGTTGTTCGGCAATGCCCAGCACTTGCCGAGCACTGATGTGCAATGGCTGGTGCTGTTGTTCCTCGGGCTGTGCCCTACTGCGTTGGGCCTGTACTGGTGGAACAAGGGCGCGTGCCTGGTCTCCGGGGCGACACTGGCGGTGATGAACAACCTGCATGTGCCGGTGGGGCTGTTGCTCAACCTGTTGATCTGGAACCAGCACGAGCCGCTAGGGCGGCTGTTCATCGGCGGTGCGGTGATTCTGGCGTCGGTGTGGCTGAGCCGGTTGGGCAGCCGTGCTCAGGTACCGCTTGGCAACAAGGCGTGAATGAACCCGCATGCATACCATCTTCACCATCGTCGCGCCGATTTTTGCCCTGATCCTGGTCGGCTTCCTGTGCCGCAAGACCAACAAGCTGGGTGACAAGGCAGCGGCCGAAATCAATCGCATGGTGGTCTGGCTGTGCCTGCCGGCCTTGCTGTTCAAGGTCACCGCCACCGCTACCTGGAGCGAGATCTGGCAGCCGGGCTTCATCGTCGCGTTCGGTGCCGGGGCGCTGGGGATGTTCGTCGTCACGCTGGTTTGGCGCTTGTACAGCGGCCATGGCCTGGTGGCCTCGAGCATCGATGGGCTCAGCGCGGGGTATGCCAACACCGGCTACATCGGTATCCCCTTGTGCGTGCTGCTGTTTGGTCAGGCGGGTTTGCAGCCGGCGTTGATTTCATCGCTGATCGTGGTCTGCCTGGTGTTCGCGATTTCAGTGATGTTGATTGAAATCGGCCTGCAGGAAGAACGGCAGGTGGGGCGCGCCATGTGGGTGGTGAGCAAGGCGCTGGCCAAGAACCCGTTGGTCATTTCGCCGATCGCCGGGGCGGCTTGGGCGGTTTCTGGTTTGGGCCTGGCGGAGCCGGTGCTGCATTTTCTCGACATGCTGGCGCTGGCGACCACCCCGTGCGCGCTGATTTCACTGGGGGCGTTCCTGGCCGAGAAACGGGGCATGGGGCAAGCCAGCCCGTGGCCGTTGGTGGGGCTGAAACTGGTCGGGCAACCGGCGTTGACCTGGGTGCTGGCGTTCAAGGTGTTCAGCCTGCCGACCTTGTGGGCAGCGTCGGCGGTGCTGCTGAGCGCACTGCCGACGGGCACCGGGCCGTTCATGCTGGCGGAGTACTACAACCGGGAGGCGGGGTTGATATCGCGGACTATCCTGTTGTCCACGGTGGCATCGTTGCTGACCTTGACCGGGTTGCTGTACCTGCTGGGTTATGCCGGGTAGCGCGTATCGTGTAGGCGCTGGCTTGCCTGCGATGGGCCGCAACGCGGCCCCCAGCAATCTCAAGCCTCGCTCAGGTCTTCCAGACGATGCGGCACAGGTTCAGCCGACAGTCGCCCCGCCAACCCCGCCCGCATGTCATTCCCACTAGGCTGCTGGTACAAGCTCAACCCGAACTCCGGCAACACCGCCAACAGGTAATCGAAGATATCCCCCTGGATCCGCTCATAGTCCGCCCACACCGTGGTCGTGGTGAAGCAGTAGATCTCCAGCGGCACGCCTTCGGCGGTGGTCTGCATCTGGCGAACCATGCAGGTCATGCCTTGATGCACGTTGGGGTGGTTCTTCAGGTAAGCCAGGGCAAAGGCGCGGAAGGTGCCGATGTTGGTCAGCTTGCGCCGGTTGGCGGACAGCTCGGCCACCGGCCCCAGGGCTTCGTTCCAGGTTTGCAGTTCCTGGCGCTTGCTGGCCAGGTAGTCGCCCAGCAGGCGCACCTGGGTGAGGCGCTGCTCCTCTTCGCGGGTGAGGAAGCGCACACCCGCGGCGTCGATGAACAGGCTGCGCTTGATGCGCCGGCCACCCGACTGCTGCATGCCGCGGTAGTTGCGGAACGACTCGCTCATCAAGCGCCAGGTCGGGATCGAGACGATGGTCTTGTCGAAGTTCTGCACCTTCACTGTATGCAAGGTGATGTCCACCACGTCACCGTCGGCGCCCACCTGGGGCATTTCGATCCAGTCACCCACATGCAGCATGTCGTTGCTGGTCAGTTGCACGCTGGCCACGAACGACAGCAGCGTGTCCTTGTAGACCAACAGCAGCACCGCCGACATGGCACCCAGGCCCGACAGCAGCAGCAATGGCGAGCGGTCGATCAGGGTGGCGACGATGACGATGGAGGCAAAAATCCACAGCATCATCTTGGCCAGTTGCACATAGCCCTTGATCGAGCGGGTGCGGGCGTGCTCGGTGCGGGCGTAGATGTCGAGCAGGGCATCGAGCAGGCACGACAGGGCCATGGTCATGAACAGCAGGGTGAAGGCCAGGGCGACGTTGCCGAGGAAGTGCTGCGCCGTGTCGGACAACTCCGGCACCAGTTTCAGGCCAAACTGCAGCACCAGCGACGGTGTGGTCTGGGCCAACCGGTGCAGGACTTTATTGTGGCGCAGGTCATCCAGCCATTTCAGCGCCTGTTGGCGTGCCAGCAGGCGGGTGCCGTGCAGCATCAGGAAACGCGCCAGGCGGCCGACCACCAGTGAAATCAGCAGCAGGACGGCCAGGCCGATGGCGGCGTGGAGCATGGGATGTTGGTCGAGGGTGCCCCAGAGGTCGAGGGAGTCACGCCAGATTCGTTGGATATCCATGGGGTTGTGAGCGGTCTGTATTGCCAAACGAAGCGCCATTAGAGCGCGGAAGCCGATAAAGTTGCCAAAAGAAATTCGGCTATGGCGGCAGAAAACGTTACCCTATGCAACTGAATTTCCCGCACTTGCCTGAGGTTACCTCCGTGTTTTCCCAATTCGCCCTGCACGAACGCCTGCTTAAAGCCGTGGCCGAGCTTAAATTTGTCGAGCCGACCCCGGTGCAGGCAGCGGCCATCCCCCTGGCCCTGCAAGGGCGTGACTTGCGTGTGACCGCGCAGACCGGCAGCGGCAAGACCGCGGCATTCGTCCTGCCGATGCTCAACCGCCTGGTCGACCTGAGCGGCCCACGCGTGGAAATCCGCGCGCTGATCCTGCTGCCTACGCGCGAGCTGGCGCAGCAGACCCTCAAGCAGGTGCAGCTGTTCTCCCAGTTCACCTACATCAAGGCTGGCCTGGTCACCGGCGGTGAAGATTTCAAGGAACAGGCCGCCATGCTGCGCAAGGTGCCGGACGTGCTGATCGGCACCCCGGGCCGTCTGCTCGAACAGCTCAATGCCGGCAACCTGGACCTGTCCCATGTCAAGGTGATGATCCTCGACGAAGCCGACCGCATGCTCGACATGGGCTTTGCCGAAGACATGGAGCGCCTGTGCAAGGAGTGCGAGAACCGCGAGCAGACCCTGCTGTTCTCCGCCACCACCGGTGGCGCGGCATTGCGCGACATCATCGGCAAGGTGTTGAAAGACCCTGAGCACCTGATGCTCAACAGCGTCTCGCAACTGGCCGAGGGCACGCGTCAGCAGATCATCATGGCTGACCACGACCAGCACAAAGAGAAGATCGTCCAGTGGTTGCTCGAAAACGAGACCTACCAGAAGGCGATCATCTTCACCAACACCCGTGCCCTGGCAGACCGCATCTATGGTCACCTGGTGGCCAAGGACGTCAAGGTCTTCGTACTGCACGGTGAAAAGGACCAGAAAGACCGCAAGCTGGCCATCGACCGCTTCAAGCAGGGCAGCTCCAAGGTGCTGGTGGCGACCGACGTGGCGGCCCGTGGCCTGGACATCGACGGCCTGGACCTGGTGATCAACTTCGACATGCCGCGCAGTGGCGACGAGTACGTGCACCGCATTGGCCGTACCGGCCGTGCCGGGGGCGAAGGCCTGGCCATCTCGTTGATCACCCACAACGACTGGAACTTGATGTCGAGCATCGAACGCTACCTCAAGCAGCAGTTCGAGCGCCGGGTTATCAAGGAAGTCAAAGGTACCTACAACGGGCCGAAAAAGGTCAAGGCCTCGGGCAAGGCTGCCGGGACCAAGAAGAAAAAGGTCGAGAAGAAGTCGGGTGACAAGAAGGCTACCGCCAAGCGCAAGCCAACCGCCAAGCCAAAGGCCAACGCGCCACTGGCCAGTTCCGACGGCATGGCTCCGCTGAGAAAGCGTCAGCCTGCAGCTGAGTAAATCGACTTGTGCCCTATCGTCGGCTTGCCGGCGATAGGGGCTTCACACCTCGCATCAGTCAGCTTTTTTCTCCGCTGTCTTCAGTTCCTTGATCCGTGTATCGATCAACTGGCATTTGTCGGGCAAGTCCTTGCTCGCCGTCCCCAGCTCCATCCCTTGGAGCTCATCATTGATTTCCTTGGCCTTCTGCGGGTTCTGCTCAGTGAGCTGGCTGACCAGGCCGGCCAGTTCTTCACGCTTCTGCGTGGCCTCTTCCGGTGTGCAGGCCCAGGCGGGTAGGGCGCAGAGCAGGGCGGTGGCGCAGGCAATGCTTAGCAGCGGTTTCATCCTTCTTACCTCTCGCGTTGGCTATGCGTGATGGAGGGCAGTCGATGCATCGAAGTTCAGCTTCAGCGACCGGCGGGCTCTGCAATCCGTACCTGCAGTACAACTGATGTTGTCAGTGGGCAAGATGAGGTTTGGCGGTCATGTCTATTCCCAGCGCCTTCATGACGGCAAGAAACGACTTCAACGTCGGATTACCGTGCTCGCTGAACGAGCGATAAAGTTGTTCACGTGACAAACCCGTCTCTTTCGCCAATTCGCTCATGCCTTTGGCACGTGCTACCACACCAACGGCCTTGGCCACGTAGCTGGCATCGCCCGTTTCAAGCGCATCGGACATGAACTGCGCGATGGCTTGCGGGGTGGTCAGGTAATCAGCCGCATCGAAGTCAAAAAATGTTTCAGTCATGTTGCATCCTCCAGGAGCGCAGGATTTAGTGAGCCGCTTTGATGTCCCGCCGTTGGCTGCTTTTGTGCCCGCCGCAGAGCAGAATTACCAACGTATCGCCTGATTGGTGAAAGTACACGCGGTAGCCCGGCCCATAGTGAATTCTCAATTCACTTACACCATGGCCAACTGCTGAAACGTCGCCAGGCAGGCCCTCCATCAAGCGGTTGATACGAGCAATAATCCGGATACGCGCCGTGTCGTCCCGGAGTCCATGCACCCAATGCCTGAAACTGCTGGATTCGATTTTCTTCATTGGGCGAATGTAGTTTATAAATCACACGGAGCAACGCATCAAATGGTTTCTGTTTTTTCTGAACATGGCTCACTGTCGACAGGTCCACCCTGTGTACCCCTTCCGTCCACAGCAGGAGCCTGCCGCCATGAGCATCACCTACGACTGGGACCTGATCGAGCGCTTGCTGCATGAAGCCCAGAACAGCGCCGGTCACAGCTTCACGCCACGCCCCTATGCCGAGCAGCACGCCGCAGCGTTGGCCGCCAAAGGCCAGCCAGTTGGCGACCTTGACCACCTGAAGACCCGCGCTTGCGAGTATGAAAAGCTGCTGTTCGAGCGCGGCTTCATCGAAACCCGGCCCGCAGAAGACGGTGGCAACGGTGAAAACTTTGTCCTTACCGAGCGCGGATCACGCCTGTTGAGCCTGATCGACAGCAGCATCCCTGGCTTCGAGCACCCCCGCCAAGTGCTTGAAGAGCAGGAAGACGCGCTGGATGAGGCAACCTTTGAGCAGGTGTCCTCCAAGGCGCAGATTGCTTGAGGTCGTTTTGAGGGTGGCACGGGTGGCCAAGGAAAACCGATAATCGGTAATTCTTGATGACTGCCGAGTTGACGCCCATGCCATTGACTACCCCTAAGGCCCGCTCATGAGCGCGGCCCGGAAGAACCCCGACGCCTTTGCTTTCCAGGTCATGCTGGGGCTGTGCCTGATCTGGGGCTGCCAGCAGGTGCTGATCAAGACGGCCGCCGTCGACATCGCACCGGTGATGCAGGCCGCCCTGCGTAACTGCATCGCTGCAGTGCTGGTGGGCCTGATGATCTGCTGGCGCGGTGGTTGGGAGCAGGTGGGCACTACCTGGCGCGCCGGGTTGTTGGCCGGCGGGCTGTTCGGCGTGGAGTTTCTGTTCATCGCCGAGGGGCTGAAGCTGACGTCGGCAGCGCACATGTCTGTGTTCCTGTATACGGCACCCGTGTTTACTGCCTTGGGCCTGCACTTCATGCTGCCCAGCGAGCGGCTGCGCCTGCTGCAGTGGTTGGGGATCTTGCTGGCGTTCGGGGGGATCGCCACGGCATTTGCCGGCGGTATGTCGTTCGAGCAGATGGACAGCCGCACCTTGCTGGGCGATGCCTTCGGCGTCGTGGCAGGGTTGGCCTGGGGCGCGACGACGGTGGTGGTGCGCTGTTCGCGATTGTCGGAAGCGCCAGCGACCTTGACCTTGTTCTATCAGCTGGCCGTCGGTTTTGCCGGGTTGCTGCTGATTGCCTTGCTCAGTGGCCAGATCGGGGCGGTGTCGCTGACGCCGTTGGCCATTGGCAGTGTGCTGTTCCAAGGGATCGTGGTGTCGTTTGTCAGCTATCTGACCTGGTTCTGGCTATTGCGCAAATACCTGGCGTCGAACCTGGCTGTGTTTTCGTTCATCACGCCGTTGTTCGGCGTGACGTTCGGAGTGCTGCTGCTGGATGAGCCACTGAGCGTGAACTTCGTACTCGGCGCAGTGATGGTTTTGCTTGGGGTGGTGCTGGTGAGTGCCGAGCCCTGGGTAAAGCAGCAATTGCGTAAGTGGGTGGGGTGATGGTTGCACCTACACCGAGCGCGCATCCGCCGAGTGTTGGGCAGGGCAGGTGCGATGGGCTTGGGCGCCAGCCAGCACCAGCAGCCCGGCCACTGCCAGACCACTGGCGGCCAGCAGCAATGCGGGCTGCAAACTCCCCGTGTAGTGGTTGCTGACGGCCGCCAGCAACGGCCCGCTCAGTTGCCCGAGCGCAAAGCACGCAGTAAGCAGCCCGGCATTACGCTGCGTCGCCTGCGGCGCCAGCTCCCGCGAACGCTGCATCACCAGCTGCATGCAGGCCAGGAACGGCGCACCGCACAGCACCACGCCCAAGGCCAGGCCAAGGCCGCCGCCCCACAAGCAAGCCAGCACGCCCAGCCCTTGCAGCCATAGGGTGGCGGTCAGCCAGGCAGAGGTCCGGCCGCCCCGGCGCAGGCTCACCAGCACCACGCCCAGCGCTGCCGCCACGCCAAACGCAGGCCAGAACAGGTCGGCCAGCCATTGTCCCTGAAACTGCTGGTTGGCCATCTGTGACAAGAAGGTGGCCGGCAGGATGTAACCGACGCCGTACAAGGCATATACCAGCCCAAGGCGCCCAATACCGGCACCGTGCCTTGTACCTGGCTGCACAGTGGCCGGGATCACTGCCGGCGCCTGCGGCCGTGGCAACCAAGGCCTTACTGCCAGCAGCATTAGCAGCGCGGCGGTGGCATAGATCAGCCAGAGCGCAGCCGATCCCAGCCCCAGCACATGCGCACCCAGCGCCAACAGTCCGCTAACGGCGATACCCACCCCGGGCCCTGCGAACACCAGCGCGCCCAGGCGCTGGCGCTGGTGTGCATTGGCGACCTGCTGGCTGAGGCTGGTGATCATCACCAGTACCCAGGCGCTGGCCACGCCAGTGCCGAAACGCAGCAGCAGGTGGCTCCAGAAGCCATCGGCGGCCCCAGAGGCCAGGGTCAACAGCACGCACAGCCACAGCCCGCCATGCAGGCGCAGGCGCACCTGGACAGGGGTGCGGGCGAACATGGCATCCACTGCACCCAGGAAGTAGCCCAGGTAATTGGCTGCTGCGACCAACCCGGCGGCCGTGAGGTCGAACTGGCCTTCAGCGATCAATTGCGGCAGTTGCGGGGTCAGGGCAAAGCGGCCTATGCCCATGGCCATCATCAGCGCCACGGCGCTGGCCAGCAGTTGTATGAGCGGTGACATGGAAGGACTCCTGCACGGGGTAAGCGATGGCTGGCAGGTTAAGGGGCTTTTATCTTCAATAAAATTGAATAATGATGATGAAGTTGTTCTGTTTTGGAGAATGGTATGGAGTTCAGCCAACTGCGCATCTTCCAGGCGGTTGCCGAGGAAGGCTCGGTGACCCGCGCCGCCGAGCGCTTGCATCGAGTGCCCTCGAACCTGTCGACGCGCCTGCGCCAGCTCGAAGACCAACTGGGCGTCGAGCTGTTTTTGCGCGAGCGCCAGCGCCTGCAGCTGTCACCTGCGGGCAAGGTGTTGCTGGACTACGCCAATCGCCTGTCGGCCCTGCGTGACGAGGCGATGGCGGCCGTGCAGGGTGGCCAGCCGGCCGGGGAGTTTGTGCTGGGCACCATGTACAGCACTGCAGCGACCCACCTGCCGGCCTTGTTGGCGCGTTACCACCAGGCGTACCCGGCGGTGAACCTGCAGGTGCGCGCGGCGCCCAGCGGCGAGTTGTTCGAGGGTTTGCTCAGCCATGGCCTGGACGCGGCCCTGGTGGATGGCCCGCCGAGCCTGGCCGGGCTGGATGGCGTGCCACTGTGCGAAGAGCAACTGGTGTTGATCACCAGCCCTGAGCACCCGCCCGTGCACACGGCAAAAGACGTGGCAGGCAAGGCGGTGTTCACCTTCCGCCAGGGCTGCTCGTACCGCATGCGCCTTGAAGCCTGGTATGCCCACGCGCATACGCCGATGGGGCGGGTGATGGAGATCGAGTCCTACCAGAGCATGCTGGCCTGCGTCATCGCCGGCGCCGGCGTGGCGATGATGGCGCAGTCCATGCTCGACAGCCTGCCAGGGCGTGACCGGGTGCGGGTTCATCGCCTGCAGGCGCCGTTTGATCAGGCGGTGACTTGGTTGATGTGGCGCCAGGGGATGCGAGGGGCGAATTTGCAGGCGTGGATCGATCTGCAACAAAGCGAAACGATTAGCCAGTCGTCGGAATGCGGCGTTTCCCCTTGATCCGCGTCAAAATGGCCCCTATCTCTAGGAACAGATACATGCGCAATACAGGACATCGGGCTATGATCTGTATGAAACATGACTGGATTGATTGACCGTGAGGCTGACCCGTCAAAGGGGGCACTATGAAGAAACCACTGTTCAACTGGCTCCACGACTTGGCTGTCGCACTGGGGCTGAT
>NZ_JANIAG010000190.1:0-10132 GCF_028682155.1 Pseudomonas sp. 39004 | reverse complement strand
CAAGATCATGCCGCCCCTTCAGCGCCGAAGACCGCAGCCCGCCAATGTCTTCCGGGCTGTACAGCAGCTGGGTATCCGTCTGCTTGGCCAGCGCCTGCAGCGCGGAGTTCATCGACTGCGCCGGAATATCCAGCGTCCACTCCTGCGCCTGCACCTGGAAAACCAGCGCGCTAGACAGCGCCAGGCCCAGGCCGATGCGTGACAGCGCACGCTGGGGACGAAGCGAATGACGAATCAGTAAGGCTTTGGCGAGCGGGTTGAGCGCACTGGGCAAGGGCTTGGACATCGGGTTGCGTTCTCGTTGGCAGAGGGGTTTTTTTCTATGTGCTGTATGTGACGCAGCACCTGCGAAAAACCGGAACGATTCTTATTGACTGTTTTTTTCGCAGGCGCAACGTTAACCGTGTCACACGTTTCAGAGTTCGCGTGCTACGCGGAAACCGAGAAAATCACCACGGGTGGTTTTCAGCCGGTCATTGCGGTTGGCCGAGCGCGAGAAGATCGGTGGCTCACCCCAGTCGTTGCCGCGCATGTGCGCGCGGATGCACGTGGGGTCCTGGACCCAGGCGCTGCCGTCGCTGGGGGCGCCTTCGTAGCTTTCGTGGTAGCAGTCGGCGACCCATTCGTAGACGTTGCCGTGCATGTCGTACATGCCGAAGGCATTGGCCGGGTAGCTGCCCACGGGGGCGGTGAAGGTGTAGCCATCGCGGGGGCCATAGGTGTTGGCGTGCTTGCTGATTTCGTACTTGCCCGGCTCATCGAAGGGGAAGGGGAACGGGCCGGTGGAGCCGCCGCGGGCGGCGTATTCGCGTTCGGCCTCGCTGACCATGCGGTACGGTTTGCCGGTTTTTTTCGCCAGCCATACGGTGTAGGCCTGGACTTCGTCATAGTCGACGCACACCGCAGGTTGGCGGGCGGTTTGTTTGTAGGTTGGCTTGCTGGCCTCGCACCAGCGGCCGGGGCGGTCGTCGCCGCTCTTGATGACGGTGCCGGTGGCCTTGATATAAGCGTCCAGCTCGCCAGCGGTGACCTGGTAGCGGCTCATGGCGAATGGCTTGGCGAAGGTCACGGTATGCAGCGGGCCTTCGTCGGGCTGGCGGCCGACTTCGTCGTCGGGGGCGCCCATCACGTAGCTGCCGGCGGGCAGCACTACCATCTCTGGGCAGTCCTTGCAGTCCTGGAATACGTCACCTGGCTTGGCCGCGTGGGCGTAGGCGCTGACCAGCAGCAGGCAGGTAATCTGGGCTGGCCGGTAGAGCCAGGTTTTTGCGTTCATTGGGGGTCCTCGGAGCGGGTGAATGCGTGCGACGTTTCGCATTCAGACGAGCCAAGGCGGTGAAAAATTAACCAGCGGCCGCGCCCGCGAGGGTTGTGCAAGGTCGGCGATTGGGGGAGTTGTCAGCGGGCTTGCAGCGGGCTATAGTCCAGGCCATTGATCTCATCCGAAGACCTGTTCATGCCTGCCATCCCTTCCACCACATGCTTTGCCCTCGCGCCAGTCGCGGGCAGTGTCGTGCGTGGCAGCCAGCAGCCGGCCATGATCAGTCACTACCCACCACCTGTCAGTGGCGTTGTAGGCGGCGTAGCTCCGCCTCGCTGCGTGGTCGTGCTGGGCTGATCGGCTTTTTGCCGCATCCCACCGCACCCGCAACCTACTGAACACGGTCGGCTACTTCCCTCGCTGAAAGTTACGCCCTCCGTTCGGCTTATTCGCCCGAAAGGTGGCACTACATGTCTGTCATTTCCAAAGCATCCGTGGCCTCGGCGGCCACCACCAGCCTGTTCGTCCTGCTGTGGAGCAGCGGGGCAATCGTCTCCAAGCTGGGCCTGGCGCACGCCAGCCCGTTCGCCTTCCTGCTGTTGCGCTCGGCGCTGGCACTCGCCGGCCTGTTGCTGATCGGCCCGTTGCTGGGCTTGCGCTGGCCGCGCAGTCGCGGGGCGATTGTGCGCGCCCTGGGCACCGGCTGTGTGCTGCTGGGGGCCTATCAGATCTTCTATCTGTTGGCGCTCAATACCCATGTCACCCCCGGCGTCATGGCCACGGTGATGGGGGTGCAGCCTATCCTTACTGTGGTACTGATGGAGCGTCAGCGCTCCTGGAGCCGGTTGTTCGGCCTGGGGTTGGGCCTTGCCGGGCTGGTGATGGTGGTCTATCAGAGCATCAACCTTGGCGGGGTGTCCCTGGCCGGCATGCTGTTTGCGCTGTTGGCGTTGGGCAGCATGACCTTTGGCTCGATCCTGCAAAAACGCATCACCGACAACCCCATGGGCACGCTGCCGCTGCAGTACCTGGCAGGGTTTGCCCTGTGCGCGCTGTTCGCGCCGTTGCAGCCGTTGCAGGTGCAGTGGAGCGGTGGTTTCGTCGTTGCGCTGTTGTGGATGGGGCTGGTGGTGTCGTTGTTGGCGACCTTGCTGCTGTATCGCCTGATCGCCAAGGGCAACCTGGTCAACGTCACCAGCCTGTTCTACCTGGTGCCTGCGGTGACGGCGGTGATGGACTTCCTCATCTTCGGTAACCGCCTGGCACCGCTGAGCCTGCTGGGGATGGGGCTGATCGTGGTGGGCTTGCTGTTCGTGTTCCGCAAGCCGGCTGCGCAATTGGCCGAGGCGTAAGCCTTTAGCGGAATTCTTCGGGGATGGTGTGCCGTAGTACGCCTTCCTCGAAGTCCAGCAGGTCGGCTTCGCGCTGGGTCAGCAGGTAGTAGAGCAAGGTGTCGAGCGAGCGCTGTGTGGCGACTTCGACAGCGAGCATCCTCACTGCCTGTTCCGCTTCGCATTTGCAGCCGAAATCCTCCAGTGCCGTGCGCACTTGGTCGAGGGTTTCCGGTGGCTTGACGATGACCCGGAACACCGAGCGGCCGCCGCTGCTGCGCAAGGCGTCGAACCAGGTTTCACCTGCTTCGTCCCGCGTGCCAATGATGTCGCCCGGTGCAATGCCGTAGACATAGAACGGGATGTTGTCGACTTCGTAGCCGCCCTCTGTTGCCTTGGCCCACAGGCCCTCGACCGAGGCGGGCGGGTAGCCGTCCGCGTCCTGCTGCAGGCGGAACAACACCTTCTTGTATGCATCGCTCATCGTGGCTCCTGCTTTATTTACGTGTCGGGCGCAGCACCAGCCACAGGGCGGCGCCAATCAGCAGGCCGCCGTACAGGTGCGCCATCGACAGCGGCTCGTCCAGCAACCACGCGCCCCACAACACGCCGAATACCGGGATCAGGAAGGTCACGGTGCTGGCCTTGACCGGGCCGATTTCTTCCAGCAGACGGAAGTACAGGATATACGCGAATGCGGTGCACAGCAGGCCCAACCCGAGCAGCGACAGCCACACGTTCCAGCCACCCCAGCTGGCGGGTGGCTGGGTCAGCGCGCTCCAGGCGAACAGCGGGCTCAGCAGCAAGGTTGCGCCGAGCATGCTGCCCAGAGCCGAAAGGCGGCTGTCCAGGCCGCTGACCCAGCGGCGGGCGAGGAAGCCGGCAAAACCATAACAGGTGGTGGCCGCCAGGCAGGCGAGGGCGCCTTGCAGCAGGGCCATGTCCAGGGCGACGGGGCCGGCGCCGCTGAGGATGCCGACGCCGAACAGGCCCAGGAAGATGCCGCAGAGTTTGGGCAGGGTCATCGGTTCGCGGAAGAACAGCACGCCGATCAGCACGCCCATCAGCGGTGTGGTGGCGTTGAAGATCGCCGAGTAGCCGGCGGGCAGTACTTGCGCGGCCACGGAGTAGAAAGTGGCCGGGATGCCCGAGTTGATCATGCCCAATACCAGGCAAGCGCCGAGTTTGCCCTGGAAGTCCCAGCGTACCCGCGCGGCGGCGAGGATGGCGATCAGCCCCAGGCAGGCAATCGACACCCGGAAAAACGCAGTCGGCACGGTACCGAGTTCGGGGGCGATGATGCGCATGAACAAAAAGCTCGCCCCCCAGACAGCGGCAAGGGTCAGCAGGCGGGCTAGGGCGATGGGGCTCACAACGGTCTCCGGGGTTTGGGCAGGGCGCGAGTTTACGCCAGGGGGGAGCGGGATTCTTGTGCTTTCTTGCGCAGTGAATCGGTGCGCGCCCTTTCGGGGGCAAGGGACCGGCTAAGCTGTGTATCTCACCCTGCAACGAGATGCCTCGCATGCCCCAGCACTGGCCCGCCGGCGAAATCGCCCGGATGATCCTCGACGGCTTCGATGACTACCGCGAGCACTTTCGGCGCATCACCCTCGGTGCCCGTGAGCGCTTCGAGCAAGCGCGCTGGCAAGACATCCAGCGCGCAGCGGCGGCGCGTATCAACCTGTATGAAGAGAAGGTGGCCGAGGCCAACGGCTGGCTACGCCAGCGCTTTGCCGAGGATGTATTGCTGGAGGTGGAGCAGTGGCCGCTGGTCAAGAGCGCCTATATTCGCCTGATCGATCCTCGGCTCGACGACGAGCTATCCGAAACCTGGTACAACTCGCTGTTCTGCAGCCTGTTCAGCCATGACCAGATCAGCGACGGCTGCATGTTCATCCACACCACCCGGCCGTCGATGCGCAGCCACGAGCGCGCCGCGCAAACCCGCACTT
This sequence comes from Pseudomonas sp. 39004, assembly GCF_028682155.1. Classification (NCBI taxonomy): domain Bacteria; kingdom Pseudomonadati; phylum Pseudomonadota; class Gammaproteobacteria; order Pseudomonadales; family Pseudomonadaceae; genus Pseudomonas; species Pseudomonas sp. 39004. The sequence goes on along the minus strand of NZ_JANIAG010000190.1, from coordinate 5,588 downwards.
ACGCACTTGGCGATGGTCTCAAAGGCTTGCTGCGGGCGATCTTCGCCGACTACCCGTTCGATGTGCCCTATGGTGACCTGGAAGGCGACCTGACGCGCCTGGAAGAACAACTGCGCGAATGCCTGCCGGACTGGGTGTGCAAGGACCCGGCCCTGGCAGTCGAGCTGTTCTCGCCGGTGCTGTACCGCAACAAGGGCGCCTACCTGGTCGGCCGCCTGTACACCCCCGACGAGCAGTGGCCATTGGTGATCCCCTTGCTGCACCGCGAAGGCCATGGCATCGAGGCCGATGCGCTGATCACCGACGAGGCCGATGTGTCGATCATCTTCTCCTTCACCCGGTCTTATTTCATGGTCGATGTGCCAGTGCCGGCGGAGTTCGTCAACTTCCTCAAACGCATCCTGCCGGGCAAGCACATTGCCGAGCTGTACACCTCGATCGGTTTCTACAAGCATGGCAAGTCGGAGTTCTACCGGGCGTTGATCAACCACCTGGCCAGCAGCGACGACCGTTTCATCATGGCCCCGGGGGTGCGCGGGATGGTCATGAGCGTGTTCACCCTGCCGGGCTTCAATACGGTGTTCAAGATCATCAAGGACCGGTTCGCGCCCTCGAAGACGGTCGACCGCGCCACCGTGATCGACAAGTACCGGCTGGTGAAGAGTGTCGATCGGGTAGGGCGCATGGCCGATACCCAGGAATTCGCTGATTTCCGCTTTCCGCAGAGCAAGTTCGAGCCGCAGTGCCTGGCCGAGTTGCTGGAGGTGGCGCCGTCCACGGTCGCGTTGGAGGGTGACACGGTGCTGATCCGCCACTGCTGGACCGAGCGGCGCATGACGCCCCTCAACCTGTACCTGGAACACGCCAGTGAAGGGCAGGTGCTCGAGGCGCTGGAGGATTACGGCCTGGCCATCAAGCAACTGGCGGCGGCGAATATTTTCCCCGGCGACATGCTGCTGAAGAACTTCGGCGTCACCCGCCATGGCCGGGTGGTGTTCTACGACTATGACGAGATCTGCTTTCTGACCGAGGTGAACTTCCGCCATATTCCACCGCCGCGCTACCCGGAGGACGAGATGTCGGGCGAGCCGTGGTACTCGATCGGGCCGCATGATGTGTTCCCCGAGGAATTTCCGCCGTTTCTGTTTGCCGATATGGGCCAGCGGCGGCTGTTCAGCCGGTTGCATGGGGAGTTGTATGACGCGGATTACTGGAAGGGGCTGCAGGCGACGATTCGTGAGGGGAAGGTGATCGATGTGTTTCCGTATCGGCGCAAGTTGCGGTGAACCCGGGGCCGCTTTGCGGCCCCAGCATGTCAGCCCTTCAAACACTTCAACTCACTGAAATCAGTCCGCACCTTGCCCAGCCGCTGCTGCAGCAACTGGCGCTGCGCCGGGGTACTCAGTTGCATCAGGTCGACCAGCAACGTGCGCGCCTGTTGCTCGGTGTTCTGGTAGGCCATGCGATATGCCGGCGTCCACAGGCTCTCCTTGCGCTGTAGCAATTGCGCCAGGCGTGGTTCGAAGCTGGCGTCGCTACGCTGGTCCATCGCCAGCACCAGCTGTTGCTGCCAATGCGCGCGGTTGGCGATCCACTGGCGGTTCTGGTCGCCCAGCGCCTGTGACCAGGCTTGCACCCGCAGCCGTTGCGCCGCACTGAGCTCACCCAACCACGGCGTCAGGCGTTTTTCCATGCGTTCGGTACGGCGGGCAATCTGCTTGGGCAAGGGGGTGTCGACATACTTCTTTTGTCGCTCGCTGATGTCGTCGCGGAACGCCTGGCGCATTTCTGCCACCTGGGCGTCGCTCATGCCACGTAACAATTCGGTAGCGGAAGGGGTGATCTCTTCGGCGACACGGCCTATGGCCGCGCGCGCTTCGCGGGTGCGTTGCTGCAACGCCTGGTCGGTCACCTGGTCCTCGGCGACCATGGTGCGCACCCGGTCCAGCCAGTCGAGGTAGCTGGGCAGCTGGGTTTTGCAATGCCAGGCCAGGTGCTGCTTGAGGCGCTCGTCGAGCAGTACTTTCTGCTCGCGGTTCATGTCCAGATAGTCGCCCAGCGACCACGGCACCAGGCGGTCGAGGTTGCGGTAGGCCAGGTCGATGCGGCTGCACGCCGCCAGGGCCAGGGCGAACGCCACGGCGATGAGCAGGGGCTTGAACAGGCGTGAAGGCATGTGCTGATCCTTGCAGTGGCTGCCAATCAGTAGACGCAAGGGTAAGGTGGCGGTTCCACCGAATCAGCGGTCAGGCAGCGCGGCGGCTTCGGGTGTAGAATAGCCGTCTTGTCTTGAGGAACATCGGAAATGGCTCTGCTTGGGCGTTACAACAGTTTGCAAATCGTTAAACACGTGGAATTCGGCCTGTACCTGGACGGCGGCGCCGATGGCGAGATCCTGCTGCCGGGGCGCTACATCCCGAAGAACGCCGAGACCGAGGTCGACGATTGGTTGAACGTGTTCATCTACCTGGACAGCGAAGACCAGCTGATTGCCACCACCGAGAAGCCCAAGGTGCAGGTCGGTGAGTTCGCCAGCCTCAAGGTCAAGGACATCAACGGCGCCGGCATCTTCCTTGACTGGGGCCTGCCCAAAGACCTGCTGATGCCTTACTCGGAAGAGTTGCAGCCGCTGAAGATCGGTGACTACTGCGTGGTGCACGCCTACCTCGACAAGCGCACCCGCCGCATCACCGCAACGGCGCGCCTGGACCGCTACCTGGACCGCACCCCGGCCGATTACCAGGTGGGCCAGCCGGTCGAGCTGCTGGTGGCGGGCGAGACGCCGATGGGCTTCAAGGCGATCATCAACAACCGCCACTGGGGCCTGATCCACAAGAACGAAGTGTTCAAGTTCTTGCGCTCGGGCATGCACGAGAAGGGCTTCATCAAAGAGATTCGCCACGACGGCAAGCTCGCCCTGAGCCTGCAGCCGGTGGGTGCCGCCCTGGCGGACAGCCTGCAAGAGCTGATCATGCAGCGCCTTGAAGCCGAAGGCGGCATGCTGCCGGTGTGCGACAAGAGCGACCCGGCAGTGATCAGCAAGCTGTTCAACGTCAGCAAGGGCAACTTCAAGAAGGCCATTGGTGCGTTGTTCAAACAAGGCCGCATCGTCATCCATGACGATCGCATCGAGCGGGCCTGATCAGGCCTGCACGAAGGTCCGGAAGTCCAGCTGCTCGCCACCTGGGCGGGTGTCGCGCAGCAGCGAATCGCGGTCGGCGCTCAAGGCCAGGCTGATGGTCGAGCGGCGCTTGCCGGGCTTGCGCACTTCCATCTGCTCCAGGTGAGCCTTGAGGAAGTTGGTCGGCACCTTCAGGTGCTGTAGCTCATCGGTGTCGGGGGTGTGCAGCAGCAGGTTGACCCAATCGGGCTGGCCCTTGCCCAGCAACGCTACCGGCACCTCGAACCACCACAGGTTGCGTTTCGGGTCGAGGATAGCGAACAGGGTGTTGCTGCTGGTCAGTACTGGCCGGGCCAGTGCTTCGTTACGCCGTGCGATGGCGGCGGGTTTGTCGAGTTTCATGCAGGTTCCTGCGGGTTGACGCTTGATAAGGCCTGCATTGTGAGGGGTGGCGGGTGGCTGAGCAAGGTTTGCCTGGGCCGGCCTCTTCGTCTGTAAACCCGCGAAGAGGCCGGTTGCCCCAGCGACGAACCGGCAGGCTCAACTCGGAAGTTGCCCCGTCGGCCGTGGTCACGGTCGCCGTGAAGCTGTGCAGCCCGTCACTGTTCTCCAGCACCTGGGCGAACCGCGCCTGCCCCTTGGCATCGCTGTTCACCAGCACTTCCCCGAGATACTGCTCCGCTTCGCTGCCGGTTGCTTGCGCATTGCCGAACACCTCGACGCGCAACAGGCTCGACGCCGGCCCCTGCACCTCACCGCGGATCACATTCCCCTCCAGCGCCATCAGCCGCGGTGGCTGCTGGTTGTGATTAGGCAACGGCTGGCACGGCTTGGGTTCACCCTGGGCATTGCAGATGATCGCCTGGTCCTTCTTCGCCAGCTCCGCCCCCACCCCGCGCGACCCTACGTACAACGCATGCGCCTGCGCCGGCACGCCGAACACGATAGCGCCGGTGCGCTGGTCTGGTACGCAAGAGCCGCCGGCCTCGCAGCGGCGGATGTCCTGGCTGTTGCCCCAGATACGGTTGGCGCTCAGGCGGGTGGCGGTGATTGCCGGCTCCGGGCGCAGGGCCACGCCAATGCGGTTGCCGTGGATCAGGTTGCCATCGAGCATGTTGCCCTCGCCGGTGACGCTGACACCGATCGAGTTGCCGCTGAAGGTATTGGCGCCCAAATAGTTGCGGTTGCCCCAGTTGATCTGCAGGCCGTCGGAGTAGTTCTCGAAACGGTTGCGGACCACGCTGTTGTCGTTGCCCAGCAGAATTTCGATGCCCTGGGAGGGCTCGGGGTTGGCCGCCGTGGAGCGGAACAGGTTGTCGGCCACCAGGTTGAAGGCTGCGCCGCGGGTCAGTTCCAGGCCGTCGCCGTTGTCGATCAGCTGGTTGCGCAGCACCTTGTTGTTGACCGTGGTGGTTGCGGTCGGGTTGCCGGCACCGTCGTCGCCGGTCAGCATGATGCCAGCACCGCCCTTGTTGGCGATGATGCGGTTGTCTTCGATGACGTTGCCACTGGCGCGATTGACCAAAATGCCAATGCAGAAGTTGCGCACTTCCAGGCCGCTCAGGTGCACGCCCTGGGTGTCGCGCAGTACCAGGCCAGGGTGCGTGGTGGTGCGCACGTTGGTGCCGAACTGGCCGGGCAGAGCGCCGGGGCAGGTGTGCACACCCTGGTCCTTGATGTAGCCCGAGCCGTCGATGGCGATGTACTGGCCGTCGCGCGCCCACGCCTGGCCGGTGATGCGCACCGGCCCTTTGATCTCAGGCAGCGCGCGCGTCGGTCGGATGACATAAGGCGCCTGGCCGACCGCAGCGATTTCGATGCGGTAGTGGCCGGGGTTCTGGTTGTTGGTCTCGATTGCCCAGCGCAGGCTGCCGGGTTGGCCGTCGTCGGCATAGCGGTCGACGCGCAGGGTTTCGGTTACGGCCGGCGAGGCGGCAAGGGCGGGCAGAGGAAGCAGTGGCAGCAGGGCCACGAGCACAGGCATCAAACGCATGGGGGCGGGTTTTCCGAAAATCGTTGTTTTTATGACTGGCCTGCCCTATGTGGGCGGGCGTATGCCGCGATTCTAGGGCAGCCGGCAGGTACTGGGCAGTTGGGCGGGGTAAATGGGTGCGGTATTCGCACGCAGATTTGCCGCTCGGCTTGTTCGGGTGAAATTGGTTGAAACTCTTGCGAAAGGCCCCGGGTCCACAGACTGTCGACACGGTTCACGTGTCTCCATTTGCAGGAGTTTTGCCATGAGCGGTACTAAAGACAAAGCGAAAGGCTTGGCCAACGAAGCAATCGGCAACGTGAAACAGGGCGTCGGCAAGGTGACCGACAATGACAAGCTCAAGGCTGAAGGCAAGGCCCAGGAACTCAAGGGTGAAGCGCAGCAGATCAAGGGTGACGTCAAGGATGCCGTGAAGAAGCCTTGATGCCGTGTTGAGCGTTCCATCGATTCGCGGGCAAGCCCGCCCCTGCAGGT
>NZ_JANIAG010000019.1:0-52261 GCF_028682155.1 Pseudomonas sp. 39004 | reverse complement strand
GCCGACATCCAGGCCTTCTCGCTCAACGCCCTCGATGTCGAGGCGACCAAGGCACTGATCCGCGAGACCGAATCGCAGATCGTGATCAACGTGGGCTCTGCCTTCCTCAACATGTCGGTGCTGCGTGCCTGCATCGATACCGGTGTCGCCTACCTGGACACCGCGATTCACGAAGAACCAGGCAAGATCTGCGAAACACCGCCCTGGTACGGCAACTACGAGTGGAAACACCTCGAAGAGTGCCAAGAAAAGAACATTACTGCCATTCTCGGCGTCGGTTTCGACCCGGGTGTGGTGAACAGCTACGCAAAACTTGCGCAGCAGCAATACTTCGACCGCATTGACTCCATCGACATTCTCGATGTCAATGCCGGTTCGCATGGCAAGTACTTCGCCACCAACTTCGACCCGGAAATCAACTTCCGCGAGTTCACCGGGCAAGTGTGGAGCTGGCAGAACAGCCAGTGGACCAGCAACACCATGTTCGAGGTCAAGCGTACCGACGACCTGCCGGTCGTAGGTTCGCAAAACCTCTACCTGACCGGCCACGATGAAGTGCATTCGATTTCGAAGAACCTCAACGTACCGAACGTGCGCTTCTGGATGAGCTTCGGCGAGCACTACATCAATGTGTTCACCGTGCTGAAAAACCTTGGCCTGCTCTCCGAGCAACCGGTCAAGACTGCCGAAGGCCTGGAAGTGGTCCCGCTGAAAGTGGTCAAGGCCGTGCTGCCTGACCCGGCCTCCCTGGCCCCGGGCTACACCGGCAAGACCTGCATCGGTGACCTGGTCAAGGGCACCAAGGACGGCCAGCCGCGCGAAGTGTTCATCTACAACGTGGCGGATCACGAAGAAGCCTTCGCCGAGACCGACAGCCAGGGTATTTCCTACACCGCCGGTGTACCGCCAGTGGCTGCCGCCCTGCTGGTCGCCCGTGGTGAATGGGATGCCAAGCGCATGGTCAACGTCGAAGAACTGCCAGCCGAGCCGTTCCTCAAGGCGCTGGACGTGATGGGCCTGCCGACCCGCGTCAAAGATGAGAAAGGCGATCGTCCGTGGGACGCTGAAGCCTAAGCAACACCAGGAAGGGCGCCAACAGGCGCCCTTCTTTTTATCCTGCATTCGCCACTGCCCATGGCTCGACCCCTGCCGCTTGCTCGCGTAGGCTTGCCGTTTTCCTTCCGTCGCAAGGCAAACGTTCCCATGGCAAATACAGACATCACCTACACCCCCGACCCGGATGCCGATTCCATTTCGTCCGACGTCGCCGAGTACAACGGCGTATTGGTCACCACCCAGATCCCGACCCACGCCGATGGCAGCCTTGAGCTGGGCGATATCGTTGCGCAAAGCGAATGCACCCTGCAGGCGCTGAAAGTGGCCCTGGAGAAAGCCGGCAGCGGCATGGACCGCGTACTGCACCTGACCATCTACCTCACCGACATGGCCGACCGTGCTGCGTTCAACGAGGTGTACCAGCGCTTCTTCAGCAACCCGTGGCCGGTACGCGCCGCCGTTGGCGTGGCGTCGCTGGCGTTCGACGGCATGCGCGTGGAAGTGACCGCGATGGCGGCCAAGCGCTGATCCCTTTGTGAACGGCCTTGCCGGGGCGCCGGCCAGGCCGCTCACACACCGGTTGCGCAAGCAGGGGATGCAGCGCAGGGATGCCAGCAACCCGTTTCACCGCTACAATGCCCGCCTAAACCGTGACCGCCCGAAAATATAACGACATGTCCCTTCCAAAGAATCACCTGGAACTGCTCAGCCCTGCCCGTGACGTGGCCATCGCCCGCGAAGCGATCCTGCACGGCGCTGACGCCATCTATATCGGCGGCCCGAGCTTCGGCGCGCGCCATAACGCCTGCAACGAAGTCAGCGAAATTGCCGAACTCGTCGAGTTTGCCCGTCGCTACCATGCACGCGTGTTCACCACCATCAACACCATCCTCCACGACAACGAACTGGAGCCCGCGCGCAAGCTGATCCATCAGCTTTACGACGCCGGCGTCGATGCCCTGATCGTGCAGGACCTGGGGGTGATGGAGCTGGATATCCCGCCGATCGAGCTGCACGCCAGCACCCAGACCGACATCCGCACCCTGGAGCGGGCCAAGTTCCTCGACCAGGCGGGCTTCTCGCAGCTGGTACTGGCCCGCGAGCTGAACCTGCAGCAGATTCGCGCCATTGCCGCCGAAACCGATGCGGCCATCGAATTCTTCATCCATGGCGCGCTGTGCGTGGCCTTCTCCGGCCAGTGCAACATCTCCCACGCCCAGACCGGCCGCAGCGCCAACCGTGGCGACTGTTCACAAGCCTGCCGCCTGCCCTACACCCTCAAGGATGACCAGGGCCGCGTGGTTGCCTTCGAAAAACACCTGCTGTCGATGAAGGACAACAACCAGACCGCCAACTTGCGCGACCTGGTCGACGCCGGCGTGCGCTCGTTCAAGATCGAAGGCCGCTACAAGGACATGGGCTATGTGAAGAACATCACCGCCCACTACCGCAAAGAGCTCGACGCCATCCTCGAAGACCGCCCGGCCCTGGCCCGTGCCTCGAGCGGCCGCACCGAACACTTCTTCGTCCCAGACCCGGACAAGACCTTCCACCGCGGCAGCACCGACTACTTCGTCAGCGACCGCAAGATCGACATCGGCGCCTTCGACTCGCCGACCTTCACCGGCTTGCCGGTGGGTGTGGTGGAAAAGGTCAACAAGCGCGACATGCTGGTCATCACCGATGTGCCGCTGACCAACGGCGACGGCCTCAACGTGCTGGTCAAGCGTGAGGTGGTGGGTTTCCGCGCCAACATCGCCGAACCCCGCGGCGAATTCGAGGAAGACGGCCAAAAGCGCTACCGCTACCGCGTCGAACCCAACGAGATGCCCGACGGCCTGTACAAGCTGCGGCCGAACCACCCGCTGTCGCGCAACCTCGACCACAACTGGCAGCAAGCCTTGCAGCGCACCTCGGCCGAGCGACGGGTGGGCGTCGAGTGGCACGCAGTACTGCGTGAGCAGCGCCTGATGCTGACCGTCAGCAGTGAAGAAGGCGTCAGTGTGCAAGTGGCCCTGGATGGCCCGTTCGGCGCGGCCAACAAGCCGCAACAGGCACTCGAGCAGTTGCACGACCTGCTGGGCCAACTGGGCACGACCCAGTACCACGCCAACGCCATCGAGCTGGATGCGCCGCAGGCGTACTTCATCCCCAACTCGCAGCTCAAAGCCCTGCGCCGTGAGGCCATCGAGGCGCTGACCGCTGCCCGGGTGAAGGCGCACCCGCGTGGCGGGCGCAAGGCCGAGACCACGCCACCACCCGTGTACCCGGAGTCGCACCTGTCGTTCCTGGCCAACGTGTACAACCAGAAGGCCCGCGATTTCTACCACCGTCACGGCGTGCAATTGATCGATGCGGCCTACGAGGCCCATGAAGAGCACGGCGAAGTGCCGGTGATGATCACCAAGCACTGCCTGCGCTTCTCGTTCAACCTGTGCCCCAAGCAGGCCAAGGGCGTGACCGGCGTGCGCACCAAGGTCGCGCCGATGCAGCTGATTCAGGGTGACGAAGTACTGACCCTGAAGTTCGACTGCAAGCCGTGCGAGATGCACGTGGTCGGCAAGATGAAGAGCCACATCATCGACCTGCCGACTCCCGGCAGCGCGGTGGCCCAGGTGGTGGGGCATATCAGCCCGGAAGACCTGCTCAAGACCATCCACCGCGCCCCGCACTGATCGATCGGGGTATCAGGGAACTGTGGGGGCGGGTTTACCCGCCCCCACAAGGTCGGCAGCTACGCACAGTCTAAGGCTTGTTGTCAGCGGATCTGGTGCTTGTGCAACAGCCGATAGAACGTCGGCCGTGAGATCCCCAGCACCTTCGCCGCGATGCTCAAATTGTCGCTGTGACGGTTAAGCACATCACACAAAGCCTGGCGCTCCGCCCGGTGCTTGTACTCCTCCAGCGTCCCCAGCGGCTGCTGTTCCTGCTCGATCTGCAAGCCCAGGTCCGGCGCTTCAATCTGCCGCCCTTCAGCCAACACCAACCCGCGTCGCACCCGGTTGGCCAGCTCGCGCACGTTACCGGGCCAATCATGCCGGCCCATGGCTGCCAAGGCATGGTCACTGAACGAGCGCGGCCTGCGCCCAGTTTCAAGGCTGTAGAAATGCGCAAAATGGCTGGCCAGCATCGACAGGTCGCCATGCCTGTCACGTAACGGCGCGGTCACCACCTGCAACACATTGAGCCGGTAATACAGGTCCTCGCGAAAGCGCCCCTGTTCGATGGCCTTTTCCAGGTCCACGTGAGTGGCCGCAAGCACCCGTACATCCACCGGGATCGGCTGGCTGCCTCCGACCCGTTCGATGTGCTTCTCCTGCAGAAACCGCAGCAGGTTGGCCTGCAGCTCCAAGGGCAAGTCACCGACCTCGTCCAGAAACAGGGTGCCGCCATGGGCCGCTTCGATTCGCCCGGCCTTGCGCTGATGGGCGCCGGTAAATGCGCCCTTTTCGTGCCCGAACAACTCGGACTGAATCAGGTGTTCGGGTATCGCCCCGCAGTTGATGGCGATAAACGGCTGATCGCGCCGCTGTGACTGGCGATGCAGGGTGCGCGCCACCAGTTCCTTGCCTGTGCCGCTCTCACCGCGGATCAGCACCGGCGATTCGGTGGGCGCCAGCTTGCCCAGCAATTTGCGCAGTTCGCGAATAGGGCGGCTTTCACCCAGCAGCTCATGCGTCGCCTCGTCCACCCGCGCCGCGCCCTTGCCGCGCAGGCGGGCCATGCCAAAGGCACGGCCGAGGGTGACCTGCACGCGGGAAACATCGAACGGCAAGGTATGGAAGTCGAAAAACCATTCGCAGACAAAATCACCCACGTTCTGCATGCGCAACTGCTCGGCGCTGAGCACGGCAATCCACTCGGTATTACTGCGCTTGATCATGTCCTTCACGGCGTCGGGATGGCGCAGGTGCGATGCCTGCAGGCGCAGCAGGCCAACATCGCAGGTGTGCTCCAGCGCGGCGCCGAGGATACAACTGTCCACGTCCCAGCCGGCACTGCGCAGGCCCGGCAGCAATTGGTGGCAGTCGTCGCAGGGGTCGACGATGAGCAAACGGCGTTGGGAAGCGGGTTGCTGCATGACCGTTCCTTGGCGCCAGAGTTTGGTTTTGTGAAGTAAAACAGCAAGTTGTGGCGCCCAATTAACAGTAGCAACGAACTTGACGGTGCCCAGTACCGTCTGTCTGCCGAATCATTTTTTTACAATCCATGACGGGAATTTTCGCACTTTATCGACATCACATGGCGGCGTAAGCGTGAACAGATTCGCCCCTGACAAAAATTTTTACATCCAATGTGTGACTTCCCCCCGGACAACGAGCATCAGTACACATAACCCCGCGCTGCACTTCGCGATTATTGAGGCGACTTTGAAGCAACGCGGACTTTACTTCGATGTTTGGGACCATAGAGAGACCGAACCATGAATGCCCCGCTCCGTGTCAACGAAGCACTGCTGATTGCCGACCACGCCTTCGAACCTTTCCAGTGCGTAGCCTGGGATGCACCCAACGGTACTGGTGAGCTGAGCCTGGCAGTGATCGACCGGACCAGCACACGCATCGGCAGCAAGCAAGTGTCCTCGCGCATTTATTCCGACCCTGCGCAATGGGCCAGCCTGATCGAGGAAGTGCGCGCCGAACTGTGCGAAAAAGGTTACGACCTGCAACCGTGGTCGATGCCGAAGTAATACCGATTACCCCGCCAAGTGCGTGCCCTGTCACGCACTTGCGCAACTTCCCAGCTGCGGCTCTCGCAACTTTTGTTATTGCGACATAGTGTCGCAACCTCCCCCGCCGCCGTAACTCAATCCACAACCTTGAACTGTTCCAGGTGCTGATAATCCGCCTGCAGTTGTTCTGCCAACTGTTGTGCGCGCCCCAGACGAACGGCCGCCAGTTCCATGTCGACCAATAGCGTGGCACACGGCATGGGCTGCACGGCATCCCAGCGCTGCAGCCGTCCGTCGGTAAACACCAGGCAACGCATAGCCTCATTGGGGTGGGCCTGCTGCCGAGTCTGCAGCCACTGCCGTGCCTGCTCCAGCGCAGCGATCAAGGGCGTACCACCGCCCGCTCCCAGCGCTTGCAACCAGGGCTGCAGGGCTGCCGAGGCCTTCAGGCCGTGACGCTGCCACTGCGGTGTCCGCCCACTGGCGGTCAGCAAGGCCAGCCGGGCGCGCTGCCGGTATGCCTGGTCGAACAACGCCGCCAGCAAGCCTTTGGTTTGCGCGAGAGCCTGATGGCGGCGGGTTGAAGCAGATGCGTCGACGATTACCAGCCACAGTTCGTTAGCCTGGCCCTGGCGCTGTTGCCAGCACAGGTCGTCACGCAGCCGGGGCCGCCCTTTGAGCAAGGTCGGCAACCACGCCACCCGGCCCGCCGCGGCACTGCGCGCTCGACCACGGCTGGCGCCTGCCAGCTTGCCCACGCGTGGTCTGGCATCCGCCCCTTGAACCTGCCGCGGGCGGATGCTCAGGGCTTTTTTGCCCAGTTCGGCACCTCGCGACGCGCGCCACTCACTACCGGTTGAGGTGGCAGCGCACCCCAATCACCCTGCCCGCCTTGATTGTCTGCGCCCTGCCGGCCTGCCTCGGGCGGTGTCGAAGGCGGCTGTTGTTGCTGCGGCGTCACCCGGCGGCGATGGCGCAGGGCGAACTCGGCCACCGCGTCGACATCGGCTTCCTCTATGGCCGCGCCCCCGCGCCAGGCGCAGTGCGCCCGTGCAGCGCGCAGCCAGACCAGGTCGGCACGCAGGCCATCGACCCCGGCGGCATAACAGCGCTCGGTGATCCAGGCCAGGGCCTGATCGTCCAAGGCAATCAGGGCAAGGGCGTGGCGCGCTTTCTGGCAACGCTCACGCAGTTGCGCCTGGGCGGCCGCCCATTGCGCGCAAAAGGCCTGCGGGTCGCTGTCGAACGCCAGGCGGCGACGGATGATCTGCTGGCGTGCGTGCGGTTCTGGTAAACCTTCTAGTGCCACATTCAAGCCAAAACGGTCGAGCAACTGCGGGCGCAACTCGCCTTCTTCCGGGTTCATGGTGCCAATCAGCACAAAGCGGGCGCTATGCCGGTGCGAGATGCCGTCGCGCTCGATGCGGTTGGTGCCGCTGGCTGCCACGTCGAGCAACAGGTCGACCAAGGTATCGGGCAGCAGGTTGACCTCGTCCACGTACAGCACACCGCCATCGGCCTGGGCCAACACGCCTGGCGAAAACTGTGCCTTGCCCTGCCCCAGTGCAGCGTCCAGGTCGAGGGTGCCGACCAGGCGCTCTTCGCTGGCGCCCAATGGCAGCGTGACGAACGGGCCTTCGCCGAGCAGGTCGGCAAGGCCGCGGGCCAAGGTGCTTTTGGCCATGCCGCGCGGGCCTTCGATCAGCACGCCACCGATCTTCGGGTCGATGGCGGTCAGGCACAGGGCCAGTTTCAGCTCATCGGCACCGACCACTGCAGCCAGCGGAAATTGTACGGGTTCACTCATTTCAAGCCTGTTCCTCGCCGTCGAGCAACTGCTCCTCAAGGGCTTCGCGGTAATCGCCAGGCGCCTCCCAGAGGCCGCGTTGCTGGGCCTCCAGCAAACGCTCGGTAAGGTCGCGCAGGGCCTCGGGGTTGTGCTCGCGCATGAAGTCGCGGGTCGCCGGGTCGAGCACGTAGGCATCGGCCAGGGACTGATAATGATGGTCGTCGATCAGGTGCGTGGTAGCGTCGAAGGCGAACAGGTTGTCGACTGTCGCCGCCATCTCGAAGGCGCCTTTGTAACCATGGCGCTTCACTCCGTCGATCCACTTCGGGTTGAGCGCACGGGCCCGGATGACCCGGTTCAGCTCTTCCTTGAGGGTGCGGATACGCGGCCGATCGACCTGGCTGTGGTCGCCGTGATAACTGGCTACCGACGCGCCAGACAAGGTTTCAGAGGCGGCCAGCATGCCACCTTGGAACTGGTAGTAATCGTTGGAATCGAGCACGTCGTGCTCGTGGTTGTCCTGGTTCTGCAGTACCGCCTGGACCTGGCCCAGGCGGTGCGCGAACTGGGCGCGGGCCGGGGTGCCCTCGTCGCTTGTGCCGTAAGCGTAGCCGCCGTGGTTGAGGTAGACCTCGGCCAGGTCGTCACGGCTGTGCCACAAACGGCCCTCGATGGCGTTCTGCACGCCAGCGCCATAGGCACCGGGCTTGGCCCCGAACACCCGCCAGCCAGCCTGGCGGGCCGCCTGCTCAGCGTCGACGCCCTGTGCCTGCAGCGTTTCGCGCTCGTTGCGCACCCGTGCTGCCAGCGGGTTGAGGTCATCGGGCTCATCCAGCGCCGCTACAGCCTGAACGGCGGCATCGAACAGGCGAATCAGGTTGCCGAAGGCATCGCGGAAAAAACCCGAGACGCGCAAGGTCACATCCACCCGCGGGCGATCAAGCACACCCAGCGGCAGGATTTCGAAATCGTCGACCCGCTGGCTGCCGGTGGCCCAGACCGGGCGCACCCCCATCAAGGCCATGGCCTGGGCGATGTCGTCACCGCCGGTGCGCATGGTCGCTGTGCCCCATACCGACAGGCCCAATTGGCGCAGGTGGTCGCCGTGGTCCTGCAAGTGGCGTTCGAGAATCAGGTTTGCCGACGCGAAACCCAGGCGCCAGGCCGTGGTGGTGGGCAGGTTACGCACATCCACGGTATAGAAGTTGCGACCGGTGGGCAGCACGTCCAGGCGCCCGCGGCTTGGCGCGCCACTGGGGCCCGCCGGGACGAAGCGGCCAGCCAGGGCCGCCAGCAGGCCGTCGATTTCTGCCGCGCCACAGGCATCCAGGCTCGGCGCCACCGTTGCACACAGCGCTTGCACCACTTCGTGCACCGGTTGCCATTCGCTCACTGCAGGCAGTGCCGAAGCTCCGTCCAGTGCCTGCTCAATCACCTGCAGGGCCAGCAGTTCAAGGCGCTCACGGGTATCACCGCAGGTGCGCCATGGCGCGTCGCTCACTGCCTGCAAAAGCGCTGGGCACAGGCCCTGCCAAGGCTGTCCGAGGTCACAATCGAGTGGGTCGAAGCCGGGCACCAGGGCCTTGGCCAGTGTGCGCAACAGGCTGGCATTGCCACCCCGGCCGTCGCCGCGCTCCACGCGCAGCAACGCCAGCAAGGTGTCCAGGCGCAGCCTACCTTCAGGTGACTGGCCAAACACATGCAAACCATCGCGGATCTGCGATTCCTTGAGGTCGCACAGGTAAGTGTCCAGGCGCGGCAGCCATACGGCGGCATCGTCCAGCTGGCCTTCCAGTTGCAGTTCGCGATCGATGTGGTTGGCCTTGACCAGTTCCAGGATGTCGCGCTGCAGCTCGCGGGCCCGCCGCGGGTCGAGCAACTGCGCCTCATAGAATTCGTCGGCCAGTTGCTCCAGGTGACGCAGCGGGCCGTAGGTTTCGGCGCGCGTCAACGGCGGCATCAGGTGATCGATGATGACCGCCTGGGTGCGGCGCTTGGCCTGCGCGCCCTCCCCGGGGTCGTTGACGATGAACGGGTAGATGTTCGGCAACGGGCCAAGCAGCGCGTCTGGCCAGCATTGCGCCGACAGGCCGACCCCTTTGCCGGGCAGCCACTCCAGATTGCCGTGCTTGCCAACATGAATGACCGCATCGGCAGCAAAGGCATGGCGCAGCCAGAAATGAAACGCCAGGTACCCGTGTGGCGGCACCAGATCGGGGTCGTGGTACACCGCACTTTGATCAACCTGGTAGCCGCGTGCCGGCTGGATACCGACGAAGGTCTGGCCGAAGCGCAGGCCTGCCACCATCAGCCGCCCACTGCGGTACATGGGGTCGTGTTCCGGCGCGCCCCAACGCTCCAGCACCGCTTGGCGATTGGCCTCCGGCAGGCGGGAAAACGCTGCCTGATAGTCATCCAGGCTCAGGCTCTGCGCGCAGGGGCGCTGGTCCAGATGGTCGAGGTCGTTGGTCACGCCGCCCAGCAACTGGTGGATCAATTGGGTGCCCGTGCCCGGCAGGTCGGCCAGCGGATACCCTTCGCCCTGCAGCGCCTTGAGGATGTTCAACGCAGCCGCCGGCGTGTCCAGCCCCACACCGTTGCCGATGCGGCCGTCGCGGGTCGGGTAGTTGGCCAGCACCAGGGCCACGCGCTTCTGGCCATTGGGCAAGCGGGCCAGCGCTACCCAGCGCCGGGCCAGTTCAGCGACGAAGTCCATGCGCTCGGGATGGGCGCGGTAGCAGACCACGTCGGACTGGCTGCGCTCGCTGCGCCAGGCCATGTCCTTGAAGCTGACCGGGCGCGTGATGATGCGCCCGTCCAGCTCCGGCAAGGCAATGTGCATGGCCAGGTCGCGCGCGCCCAGGCCTTGCTCGCTGGTTTCCCAGGCGGGTTGGTTGTCTTGCGCGCAAATAGCCTGCAGTACCGGGATATCGCGGCGGAACGGGCGCAGGTTGGGGCGCTCAGGGCTGGACAAGGCAAACCCCGTGGTATTGATCAACACCTCGGCACCGACCTCGTCCAGCCAGGCTTCGACCTGTTCCAGGCAGGCGATTTCCTTGAGGCTGGCGACGGCGATCGGCAAAGGGTTGACCCCGGCCGCCAGCAAGCGCTCGCAGAATACGTCGATGAATGCGGTATTGGCCGCCTGCAGGTGAGAGCGGTAGAACAGCAGCGGTGCCACCGGGTGTTCCGGGTGCCACTGCGCATACCAGTCTTCAAGCGCTGCACTGCCCTTGGCCGGGTGGTACACCGAGGTGCGCGGCAAGGGCTGCGGCTCGTCCCAGCCATAATCGCGGCCCAGCCACTGGTTGGCCAGGCAGTTGAAGAGGTTGATGGCGTTGGCCTTGCCGCCCTGGCGCAGGTAGTGCCAGAGGCGCTCGGCCTGCTCGCCGGTCACCGTGCCCAGGCCGGTCAGCTCCGGGTCCGGGCGGTCGTCGCCCGGCACCAGGATCAGTTGCACGCCCTGGGCCGCCAGTGCGACCAGTTGCTCTACGCCATAGCGCCAG
This sequence comes from Pseudomonas sp. 39004, assembly GCF_028682155.1. Lineage (NCBI taxonomy): Bacteria > Pseudomonadati > Pseudomonadota > Gammaproteobacteria > Pseudomonadales > Pseudomonadaceae > Pseudomonas > Pseudomonas sp. 39004. The sequence continues at coordinate 41,238 of NZ_JANIAG010000019.1, read as the reverse complement.
TAGCCAACGCCACCGTGCAGCGACACGAGGATGACCTTGGCATGGCGCAGCACCTGGTCGACATACAGGTCGACCGAGGCATGGTTCTGCACCTGCATCGGGTTGGCCAGGCGCAAACTGGGGAAGTCGTCAGGCAATTGCTCGGCCGTGTCGGCGAGCAATGCCAGGTGTGAATCACCGCTGCAGAGGATCACCAGATCGGCGGGGCTCTGGCCGAGGTCGGCGATGCTGTCATCCGGCACGAAGCCGCCGGGCTGGGTCCGCAGCAGGTGCATGGGTCAGGCGCCCAGTGCTTGGCGCAGACGCGCTTCGAGTTGCGCAGCGTCAAGCTCTTGACCGATCAGTACCAAGCGCGTAATACGCGGCTCGTCGGCGCGCCAAGCGCGGTCGAAGTGCTTGTCGAAACGGGTACCCACGCCCTGCACCAGCAGGCGCATTGGCTTGCCCGGGATGGCGGCAAAGCCTTTGGCGCGGAGAATGCCGAACTCGACCACCAGTTGGGTCAGGGCATCGAGCAACAGGCTTTCGTCAGCCTCGGGCAGGTCGATGGAGATCGAATCGAAGGCGTCGTGGTCATGATCGTCGTGGTCGTCGCCATCGTGGTGCGAATCATGGTGAGTACGGCGGCCATCGATGTGCGCCTCGGACTCGGCGCCCACCCCCAGCAGCACTTCCAGCGGCAGGCGACCGCTGCTGGCCTCGACCACCTTGACGGCGGGCGGCAGCTCTTCAGCCACTTCGGCGCGGACCTTGGCCAGGCCTTCGGCGTCGATCAGGTCGGCCTTGTTCAGCACCACCAGGTCGGCACTGGCCAACTGGTCGGCGAACAGTTCGTGCAGCGGCGACTCGTGGTCCAGGTTAGGGTCGAGTTTGCGCTGTGCATCCACCTGGTCCGGGTAGGCGGCAAAGGTACCGGCCGCCACGGCCGGGCTGTCGACCACGGTGATCACCGCGTCGACGGTGCAGGCGTTGCGGATTTCCGGCCACTGGAAGGCCTGTACCAACGGCTTGGGCAAAGCCAGGCCACTGGTTTCGATGAGGATGTGGTCGAGGTCACCACGGCGCGCGACCAATTCGCGCATTACCGGGAAGAATTCTTCCTGTACGGTACAGCACAGGCAGCCATTGGCCAATTCGTAAACGCGGCCGCTGGCTTCTTCTTCGGTGCAGCCGATGCTGCACTGCTTGAGAATTTCGCCGTCGATGCCCAGCTCGCCGAATTCGTTGACGATCACCGCGATACGGCGGCCCTGGGCGTTGTCGAGCATATGGCGCAGCAAGGTGGTCTTGCCCGAGCCGAGGAAGCCGGTAACGATGGTGACGGGGAGTTTGGCCAGTGTTTTCATGTCGCGGTGCCCTTGGCAGATGGCGCGGGCATGCAGGACGACAGCCACGGGCCAGGTCGGCCGGGCTTGTTCGCCACCGGATCACCCCGCCCGGTTGAAAGTCGAAAGCGCTTCGAGGCAGGTCTCCTGGCTCGCACCATGCCTGCTGCTCGGTAAAGAGCAAGGCGGGCCGGATGACGCCTTCCCGCGCGCTTGCGCAGTGGCTGTGTCGATCCTTTGTCGGTGCTTACAGTTGCGGGGGCAGCCGCGGCATGTACCGCGTTCCCGTCTTAGCTTCGGCCTGGCCGAAGAACCTCGAACTGGCAAGGCTACGCAGTGGCCGGCAGGTGGTCAACCATTGCCGTAGGCCCGGCAGCCAGAGACGCGCAGGCAACTGCATAACTGCGCTACAGTGGCACCTTTGCCAACGGTCAAGGACGCCTTATGCCGCTCGCCCCCGCCATCCCGGTACTGCGTATTTTTTCGGTCGACAAGGCCAAAGAGTTCTACCTCGATTTTCTCGGTTTCAGCCTCGACTGGGAGCACCGCTTCAGCCCGGACTTGCCCCTGTACGCGCAAATTCATCGCGACGGGCTGATACTGCACCTGACCGAGCACCATGGAGACGCTACCCCTGGTTCAACCGTATTTGCCCGTATTGACGACCTGCGCGCCCTCGAAGGCGAACTGCAGGCCAAACGCTACGGCTACGCCCGCCCTGAGGCCGAAAGGCTGGACTGGGGCCTGCAGATGCAGGTGTACGACCCGTTCGGCAACCGCCTGCGTTTTTGCCAGCAAATAGATAATGAGGCCGCCCAATGAAGGCTATGGGTAAGCGCGAGGTGGCACGCGTGGAGCGTGAACTGGTAGTTTGCCTGACGGAGGCCTGCGAAACGGCCAAGGCAGAAATCGTCGGGTTCACCTGGCTCACCCACCGCCTCGACCCCGACAACTTTCCCGCAAGCTTGCGCATCACCTGGGTTTTCCAGCGCGAGGCAGACAAAGCTGCAGCGCTGGCTGGGGTGGCCAAGGCGCGCATGCTGGCGCTGACCTGTCAGGCGCTGGATGAAGTAGGGATACGCTTGGATCATCCGGCCTGGCATGTGCGTTTTGACAGTGAAGAGGCCTGTAGCCGCAGCCACAACGGTGACTGGAACAAGCGCCTGCAAGTGCACTGAGGCCTATCGGCGGACGGCGCTTTACCTGCCTTCACCGGTTCGATACGATCCGTCTTCCATTCCTGCGAGGTGTTCGTCCAATGCGCCATTGATGCCGCCGTCTTTTCGACGGCCAGCCTTCAGCCTCCGGTTTGCTCCGGAGATGTCGCGGCATTGAGTGGAGTTGTGCATGACGAATACGTCGATCCTGACGCTGGATAGCGTCTCCTTGGCTTTGCCTGATGGCAGGCTGCTGTTTTCCAATCTCAACGAATCGTTCGATCAGCGCCGTACGGGGCTGGTTGGGCGCAATGGCGTGGGTAAAAGCCTGCTCGGACAGTTACTGGCAGGTCAGCGCGAACCCACAAGCGGGCGCTGCCTTCGCCAGGGTCGCATTCACCACCTGCATCAACAGGTCATCCAGCAAAGCGCCACGGTAGCCGACCTTGCCCAGGCAGGCACGGTGATCGCGGCGTTGAAGCGTATTGAACAAGGCAGCGTCGACCCCGTCGATTACGACACGGTGGGTGAACGCTGGGATATTCGCGAGCAACTCCAGGTGCACCTTGACCGACAGGGCCTTGGCCAACTCGACTGGCGCCAACCTGCCCGCAGCCTCAGCGGTGGCCAGGCCATGCGCGTGGCCTTGATCGGTGCCTGGCTCAGCGACGCCGACTATTTGATTCTCGACGAACCGAGCAATCATCTGGACACCGAAGCCCGCGCACAGTTGCTGAGCATGATCCAGGCTTGGGACCGCGGCTTGCTGGTTATCAGCCATGACCGCGGCCTGCTTCAGCACATGGCGCGTATCGTCGAGCTGTCCAGCCTCGGCTTGCAGGCATTTGGAGGCAATTTCAACCTTTATGTCACGCAAAAAGCCAAGCAGACAGAAGTGGCCCAGCAGCAACTTGCGCGGCTCAAACTGGAGCGCAAACGTCACGCCCACCAGTTACAGCGCCAGCGCGAAGACCTTGAGCGCCACCAGGCGCGTGCCGGGCGGCAGGCCAAGCATGCAAACCAGGCGAAAATTCTGCTGGATCGCCAGCATGAGCGCAGCCAGGCCACGGCTGGCAAACAACGACGCGACCATCGGGATGCCTTGCAGGCCCTGCAGGGCCAAGTCCGTGATGCAGCCTGCGAGGTTGAACAGAGCAGCACCATCATCCTGCACACACCGACGCCTCAACGCCACCCAGGCAGGGAAGTACTGGCGGTGCATCAGCTGCGCCTGCCGCACGGCAACCGCAAACACTTGTGCCTGCGGCTGTGTCTGGGCCAGCGTGTAGGCCTGGTCGGCGCCAACGGCACTGGCAAGTCCACCCTGCTGCAAGTGCTCAACGGCACGCTAGCCGTGCCGTCCGACACCGTCCACGTGAGCGGCGAAGTGGCTTTACTCGACCAGCACTGCAGCGTGCTACCGGGGCAAACCACCGTGCTCGACCACTTGCGACAGGCCAACCCGACGCTGGCACAGAGTGATTTGCGTTGTCGGCTGGCGCAACTGGGCCTCGATGCGGGACGCATCGAGCTGCCCAGCGCCCTGCTCAGTGGCGGTGAACGGCTGAAGGCCTCACTGGCCGCTGTGCTGTACCGCGCGCGGCCGCTAGACCTGCTGTTGCTGGATGAGCCCAGCAACCACCTGGACCTTCCGTCACTGGAGGCGTTGGAATGCATGCTTCGGGGTTTTCAGGGGGCGCTGGTGGTGGTTTCCCATGATGCAGTACTGCTCGAACGGCTCGCGCTGGATGATTACTGGCAGCTTTAGAGCCAGCAACCCCGCATCAGCGGCCAGCAATTCGTGACTGGCCGTTCCCGATCCGCGACGGATGTATTATCGTGGCGTGGTGCGCATATAACAGCAGCCCGAGCAATCGGGCATCTGCAAGACAATCGAGGGTGTCATGAGTAACGAGAGCATTAATTGGGACAAGCTGGGCTTCGACTACATCAAGACCGACAAGCGCTACCTGTCCGTATGGCGCAATGGCGAGTGGGACAAGGGCACCCTGACCGAAGACAACGTACTGCACATCAGTGAAGGCTCCACTGCCCTGCACTACGGCCAGCAGTGCTTCGAAGGCCTCAAGGCCTACCGCTGCAAGGACGGCTCGATCAACCTGTTCCGCCCAGACCAGAACGCCGCGCGCATGCAGCGCAGCTGCGCTCGCCTGCTGATGCCGCACGTGCCGACCGATGTGTTCATCGAGGCCTGCAAGCAAGTGGTCAAGGCCAACGAGCGCTTCGTGCCGCCACATGGCAAAGGCGCCCTGTACCTGCGCCCGTTCGTCATCGGCACCGGTGACAACATCGGCGTGCGTACCGCGCCCGAGTTCATCTTCTCGGTCTTCGCCATCCCAGTGGGTTCGTACTTCAAGGGCGGCATGAAGCCGCACAACTTCCAGATCTCCAGCTTCGACCGCGCCGCCCCGCAAGGCACCGGCGCAGCCAAGGTCGGTGGCAACTATGCCGCCAGTCTGCAGCCGGGCGCTGAAGCCAAGAAGGCCAACTTCGCAGATGCCATCTACCTCGATCCGCTGACTCACACCAAGATCGAGGAAGTCGGTTCGGCCAACTTCTTCGGCATCACCGCCAACAACGAGTTCATCACGCCGAAATCGGCCTCCGTGCTGCCAGGCATTACCCGCCTGTCGCTGATGGAACTGGCGTCCTCGCGCCTGGGCCTGAAAGTGATCGAAGGCGATGTCGAGATCAACAACCTCGACCGCTTCATCGAAGCCGGCGCTTGCGGTACCGCCGCGGTGATCACCCCGATCGGTGGCATCGAGTACAACGGCAAGCTGCACGTGTTCCACGACCTGGAGAAAGTCGGCCCGGTCACCCAGAAGCTTTACAACGAGCTGACCGGCATCCAGAGCGGTGACGTCGAAGCACCGGCAGGCTGGATCGTCAAGGTCGCCTGAGGCGCTGCGACAGCCTGAAAACGGGGCATGCCAGGCAATGGCATGCCCTTTTTTTTGGCCGCTTGGTCGACCGTGCTTTGCCAGATGAATTTTTCTTAAATCGCCGTTTGTCTATTCTTTGGCACAATCAAGCCTCTATTCGCCGCCCAGGAACCAGCATGCCACGCGTACTGACCATCGAAGACGACGCCGTCACCGGCCAGGAAATCGTCGCCGAACTCTCCAGCCACGGCCTGGACGTGGATTGGGCCGATAATGGCCGGGAAGGCCTGGCCAAGGCGATTGCCGGTGGCTACGACCTGATTACCCTGGACCGCATGCTGCCCGAAGTCGATGGCCTGACCATCGTCACCACCCTGCGCAGCCTGAAGATCGCCACACCGATCCTGATGATCAGCGCCCTGTCTGACGTCGACGAACGGGTGCGCGGCCTGCGTGCCGGGGGTGATGACTACCTGACCAAGCCCTTTGCCTCGGACGAAATGGCTGCCCGTGTCGAGGTGCTATTGCGCCGCAACAGCGTGCCCATGACCCAGACCCGCCTGCAGGTCGCCGACTTGCAACTGGACCTGATCAGCCACGAAGCGCGGCGCGGCGAGCACACCCTCAACCTGCTGCCCACCGAATACAAGCTGCTGGAATACCTGATGCGCCACAGTGGCCAGGTCATCACCCGGATGATGATCTTCGAGGAGGTCTGGGGTTATCACTTCGACCCCGGCACCAACCTGATCGATGTCCACATTGGCCGCCTGCGCAAGAAGATCGACTCTCCCGGCCAATCGCCGCTGATCCGTACCGTACGGGGCTCGGGCTATGCCATTGCTGAACCCGTCTAAGGGCTGGAGTTCCTCGACCAGCCGCCTGCTGGCGCTGTACAGCTTTCTGTTCGTGGCCTGGAGCAGCATCCTCATGGGGGTGCTGTACTTCGAGGTGTCCAGCTACCTGAACAAACTCACCCGTCATTCCATGCTGCAGCGCCAGCACCTGTTCGCACACATGAGCGGCAAGCAACTGGACGACGCGCTGATTGCCAGCCAGGCCTTCGAAGAACGCAGCTTCGACGCCTACGGCCTGTTCGATGCCCAACTCAACCCGCTCGGCGGGCGTATTCGCACCCTGCCCTCCGAGCTTGGCCTGGACGGCAAGGTTCATGAGCTCAAACGCTGCCTGGACGCCGACGACCCGCACATGCCACGCGACAGCTGCGATGCCGTGGCGATCAAGGTGCAGGATGGCCGCTGGCTGGTGCTGGTGCGCGACAACGGCTCGTTGTTCGTGGTCACCCGGATCATCCTGCATGCCCTGCTCTGGGGTATTTCTCTGACCCTGATCCCAGGCTTTGCCGGCTGGTACCTGCTGCGGCGCAGGCCGCTCAAGCGCATCCGCGCCATTCAGGCCCAGGCCGAGCTGATCGTGGCAGGCGACCTCACCCACCGCCTGCCGCTGTCGGCCCGGCGCGACGAGCTGGACATGCTGGCCGCCATCGTCAACGCCATGCTCGACCGCATCGAGCGGTTGATGCATGAGGTCAAGGGCGTGTGCGACAACATCGCCCATGACCTGCGCACGCCATTGACCCGCCTGCGCGCCCAGCTGTACCGCATTCGCCAGCAGAGCGACAGCGATTCGGCGCAGGCCGAGGCACTCGACCAGGCGATAGGTGAAACCGACACACTGATGGCACGCTTTCGCGGCTTGCTGCGTATCAGCGAACTGGAAGACCGTCAGCGCCGTGCCGGCTTCGTTCAGCTCGACCCGCATGGGCTGCTGGTGGAACTGCACGACTTCTACCTGCCATTGGCCGAAGATGGCGCTATTCGGCTTGAATTGGACCAGCCCGAACAGTTACCGGCGCTGCACGGTGACCGCGAATTGTTGTTCGAGGCGCTGGCCAACCTGGTGGGCAACGGCATCAAGTTCACGCCTGAGGGCGGCTGCGTGCGGGTTTCGGCGACGCAGGATGAACGGGGCCTGCATATCGCCATCGAGGACACTGGGCCGGGCATTCCGGAAGAAGAGCGCACCGCTGTGCTGAAGCGCTTCTATCGCAGCGAAGAAGGCCACCGTCACCCGGGCTTCGGGCTGGGCTTGTCGATCGTGGCGGCGATCGTAGACCTGCATGGGTTCGGATTGGAAATCGGCTCCAGCGAACTGGGCGGGGCCAAGCTGGTGCTGCATTGCCCATTGGCGGGATCGGCGAAGTAGCGGCTGGGAGCAGCACCGAGCAAACGCTTGAACACCGTCGCGAAAGCGCTTGGGCTGCTGTACCCAAGCGCTGTCGCAACGCGCGTAACGGGCTCCCCATTCCCCAGTCGGACCACGGCTGCCAGCAAGCATGCCTGCTGGCGCCATTCGTTAAAACTGATCCCGGTGTGCAGGCGAAACTGGCGGGTGAAGGTGCGCCTGCTCATGCTGGCGCGCTCCGCCATCCCGTCGATGCCTGTTTGCAACGAGGGCTCCGCCAGAAACGCCCTGCAAGCACGTGCAAGGCGTGGCTCCTCGGGCATTGGGGCATTGAGCGACAAACCCGGCATGCCAGCGACCTCATGAAGCAGCAGCCCCATCAAACAGGCATCGCGCCCCTGCGCGGGATACTGGGCGGGCACGTCAATGGCCTTCTCAAGCAACTCGCGCACCAGGGGCGAAACGGCAAAGACCTGGCAATGCTCAGGCAGGCCCACCCGCTGGGCTGCCTGGGGGCAAATATAGGCGTTGAGCATGGTGACGGGGCCGCGCATGTGCATGGCGTGCGCAAGCTCGGCAGGCACCCAGATGGCCCGCAATGGCGGTACTGCCCAGGTGCCCGAAGCGGTCGCTACCGTGATCACGCCGCAGGCGGCGTAGGCAAACTGGCCGCGCCTGTGGCTGTGCATCGGGAACAGCTCGCCATCGGCAAAGGCCCTCCTCGTCACCACCACATCGCAAGCGGTGTCTTGGTACAGCGTGTCATCTGCATGCGTCATGGCCTGATTTTAATGGTATTTGACCTTGAATTGAAAGCAGGCCAAACCACGCCCCGGCATATTGGCAAATGCGTCAAGGCCCCCTGCCGCGACTTTCACAAGGCTGTCAAACCATGCGTAGAAAACACCTGATCCTCGCAGTGCTGGTTACTGCGCTATGGGGCATCAACTTTCCGATTACCAAACTGGGCTTGGCCCACGTCGACCCGCTCCTGCTCTCAGGCATCCGCTTTGCGCTGTGCGCCTTACCGTGGGTGTTTTTCGTGAAGCGCCCGAATGTCGCGATCGGCTGGCTGGGTGCTTATGGCTTGATCTTTGGCGTCGCCATGTGGGCTTTGATCAACCTGGGGATTGCCATGGGTGTGCCGCCAGGCAGCGCCTCGTTGCTGATCCAGTTCAGTGCATTCTTTACGCTGGCCTGGGGCTGTTTGCTGTTTCGCGAACCCCTGGCCTGGCCCCAACTTATCAGCATCGTGCTGGCGGCAACCGGCTTGCTTGGCATCCTCGCCGCGAGCCCTGGCAAGACCACGACCATCGGTTTGACGCTGGTGATGATCAGCGCACTGGCCTGGAGCATCGGCAATGTCATCATCAAGCTGTCAAAGGTGCGGGAGATATTCGCCTTCGTCGTGTGGGCCAGCCTCTTTGCGCCGGCACCCTTGCTGTTGCTGACCTGGTGGCTGCACGGCACGAGCCCGTTTGTGGCGCTGGTCACACAAGCGAATGCCGTCTTGGCCTGTTCACTCGCGTTCCAGGTGTATGCCGCGACGCACTTCTGCTATTGGGGGTGGAACTGCCTGCTGCGCGAATACCCGGTGTCGACGGTGGCGCCGTTGTCGTTGCTGATACCGGTGTTCGGCATCGTCAGCTCGGCCGTGATCGTGCATCAGGTTCCGAGCGGATGGGACTGGCTATCGATCGCGCTGATCTTGTTGGCGCTTGCGGTCGGCATGAAGAAAGGGCGTGCGGTGTTGGGAAGAAAAGCGGTTTCTGCTGTTTCGTAGTGTGCCGCAAGGCTTGAAGCCTGGGCCAGGTGTCGTGAAAGGGCTGCCTGGCAGCCCCTTCACAGCAGCCATCAGTCAGCCAGGCGCCAGGTGGTTGCGCCTTTGCTGTCTTCCAGTACCACACCCATGGCGGTCAACTGGTCGCGGATACGGTCGGACTCGGCCCAGTTCTTGTCAGCCCGTGCCTGCAGCCGTGCCTGGATCAAGCTTTCAACCTCAGCAGCATCCACCTTGCCTTCAGCGCCGGCCCGCAGGAAGTCATCAGCCTCCAGCTGTAGCACACCCAGCACATCACCCAGCTCACGCAGGCGACCCGCCAGGCCAGCAGCAGCCTCAAGATCGCTGTCACGCAGGCGGTTGATCTCGCGCACCAGGTCGAACAGCACAGCGCAGGCTTCCGGGGTGCCGAAGTCGTCGTTCATCGCCATGCTGAAGCGCTCGACAAACGCTTCGCCACCTTTGGCCGCCACGCGCGGCAGACCGCGCAGTGCGTGGTAGAAGCGCTCCAGAGCGCCCTTGGCATCGCGCAGGCTGTCCTCGGAGTAGTTGATGGCACTGCGGTAGTGGCTGGCCACCAGCAGGTAACGCACCACCTCCGGATGGTACTTCTCAAGCACGTCGCGGATGGTGAAGAAGTTGTTCAACGACTTGGACATCTTCTCGCCATTGATACGGATCATGCCGCAGTGCATCCAGGCATTGGCGTACTGCTTGCCGGTCGCGGCCTCGCTCTGGGCAATCTCGTTCTCGTGGTGCGGGAACTCCAGGTCGCTGCCACCGCCGTGGATGTCGAAGCTCTCGCCCAGGCAGCAGGTGGACATCACCGAGCACTCGATGTGCCAGCCCGGACGGCCCGGGCCCCACGGCGATTCCCAGCTTGGCTCGCCCGGCTTGACGCCCTTCCACAGCACGAAGTCCAGCGGGTCCTGCTTGGCCTCGTCGACCTCGATACGCGCACCGATGCGCAAGTCTTCGATCTTCTTGCGCGACAGCTTGCCGTAACCGACGAATTTGCCTACCCGGTAGTACACGTCGCCGTTACCTGGCGCGTAGGCGTAACCTTTGTCGATCAGCGTCTGGATCATTGCGTGCATGCCAGCGATGTGGTCGGTGGCACGCGGCTCCTGATCCGGCGGCAAAATGTTGAGGCGGCGCTCGTCTTCGTGCATCGCGTCGATCATGCGGGCGGTCAGCGCATCGAACGTCTCGCCGTTCTCGTTGGCCCGGTTGATGATCTTGTCGTCGATGTCGGTGATATTGCGCACATAGGTCAGCTCATAGCCGCTCTTGCGCAGCCAGCGGGTGACCAGGTCGAAGGCCACCATGCTGCGACCATGGCCAAGGTGGCAGTAGTCGTACACGGTCATGCCGCAGACGTACATGCGCACCTTGTTGCCATCGAGCGGCTTGAAAGCTTCCTTGGTTTTGCTCAGCGTGTTGTAGATGTTAAGCACGACGGTTCCTTAGCTGCCCCAGGAGTCACGCAGGGTGACGGTGCGGTTGAACACCGGGCGGCCCGGCTGGCTGTCCTTGAGGTCGGCGCAGAAGTAGCCTTCGCGCTCGAACTGGAAGCGGTCTTCAGGCTGCGCCCGACCCAGCGACGGTTCGGCACGGCAGCCGGTCAGCACTTGCAGCGAATCCGGGTTGATGTTGTCGAGGAAGCTGCCGCCGTCCTCGGTCTTTTCCGGGTTAGGCGAGCGGAACAGGCGGTCGTACAGGCGCACTTCGCATTCGACGCTGCCTGCGGCCGGCACCCAGTGGATCACGCCCTTGACCTTGCGGCCCTCGGGGTTCTTGCCCAAGGTGTCCGGGTCGTACGAGCAGCGCAGCTCGACGATGTTGCCGTCGGCATCCTTGATCGCCTCATCGGCGCGGATCACGTAGCTGCCGCGCAGGCGCACTTCACCGGCTGGCTCCAGGCGCTTGTAACCCTTCGGCGGCTCTTCCATGAAATCGTCGCGGTCGATGTACAGTTCGCGTGCGAACGGCAGTACCCGCACACCCATGTCTTCCTTCGGGTGGCGCGGCAGTTCGAGTTGCTCGACCTGGCCTTCCGGGTAGTTGGTGATGACCACTTTCAGCGGGCGCAGCACGCACATGGCGCGTGGCGCGGTGCGGTCGAGGTCGTCACGGATGCTGAATTCGAGCATCGACATGTCGACCACGCCGTCGGAACGGTTGGTGCCGATCATTTCGCAGAAGTTGCGAATCGACGCCGGCGTGTAGCCGCGGCGACGGAAGCCGGACAAGGTCGACATGCGCGGGTCGTCCCAGGCATCGACGTGTTTCTCGTCGACCAACTGCTTGAGCTTGCGCTTGGAAGTGATGGTGTAGTTCAGGTTCAGGCGGCTGAACTCGTACTGACGCGGGTGCGCCGGTACCGGCAGGTTATCCAGGAACCAGTCGTACAGCGGACGATGCCCTTCGAATTCCAGGGTGCAGATCGAGTGGGTGATACCCTCGATGGCGTCCGACTGGCCGTGGGTAAAGTCGTAGTTGGGGTAGATGCACCACTTGTCACCGGTCTGGTGGTGGTGGGCATGACGGATGCGGTAGAGGATCGGATCGCGCAGGTTCATGTTCGGCGACGCCATGTCGATCTTGGCCCGCAGTACGCGCTCGCCGTCCTTGAACTCGCCGGCCTTCATGCGGGCGAACAGGTCGAGGTTGTCTTCGACGCTGCGCTCGCGGAACGGGCTGTTCTTGCCTGGTTCCTTGAGGTTGCCGCGGTACTCCTTGGCCTGATCAGGGGTCAGGTCGCAGACATAGGCCTTGCCACGCTTGATCAGCTCGACGGCCCAGTCGTGCAACTGGTCGAAGTAATTGGAGGCGTAGCGCACATCGCCGGCCCAGTCGAAGCCCAGCCACTTGACGTCGCTTTGGATCGCGTCGATGTACTCCTGGTCTTCCTTGGCCGGGTTGGTGTCATCGAAACGCAGGTGGCAGACACCACCGAATTCCTTGGCCAGGCCAAAGTTGACGCAGATCGACTTGGCGTGACCGATGTGCAGGTAGCCGTTGGGCTCCGGCGGGAAACGGGTGACGATGCTGCTGTGCTTGCCCGAGTCCAGGTCGGCCTGGATGATCGGCCGCAGGAAGTTCGCAGGGACAGCGGGGGCGCCTTTGGCAGCGGCGTTGGGCGCGTTGTCGGCAGTGGGCTTGCTCATAGGATCCTTGAATGCACGTGTCCGGCCTGGGTAGGCCGATTGAATCAAAGGGCCTATCATAGCCGAAGCAGTCAAGCTGCTGACAGCCGGGCGCTGACAAAGTGGCGCGATTTATCGCAGCAAATTGTCGCGATCCGGCAAAATGGGCACCGCGTACGTGTGCCGCGGCAGCCCGATCCAGCGTCAGGTGACTGAGCGTGAACCTGCGCAACCTATTTCCGAATGCCCTGTAAGAGCGAATTTCAGCATGTCCAAAGTCAAACTGAGCACCAACCACGGCGACATCGTCCTGCAACTGGACGCCGAAAAGGCCCCTCTGACCGTTGCCAACTTCCTGGCCTATGTTGAAGCCGGCCACTACTCGAACACCGTGTTCCACCGCGTGATCAAGGGCTTCATGATCCAGGGCGGCGGCTTCGAGCCAGGCATGAACGAGAAGCGTGACAAGCGTGCCAGCATCCAGAACGAAGCCGACAACGGCCTGAAGAACGACAAGTACACCATCGCCATGGCCCGTACCATGGAGCCGCACTCCGCCTCGGCGCAGTTCTTCATCAACGCCTCCGACAACGACTTCCTCAACCACAGCGGCAAAAACGTCCAGGGTTGGGGCTATGCCGTGTTCGGTAAGGTGACCGAAGGCCAGGACGTCGTCGACAAGATCGAAGCCGTTTCCACCGGCTCCAAATCCGGTCACCAGGACGTGCCGAAAGAAGATGTGATCATCGAGAAAGCCGAGATCATTGAGTGATACTGCTGATCTCTGATCTGCACCTGCAAGAAGAACGCCCGGATATCACCCGGGCGTTTCTTGATCTGCTCGACGGCCGTGCGCGCCACGCCAAGGCCCTGTACATCCTTGGCGATTTCTTCGAAGCGTGGATCGGCGACGATGCCATGACGCCCTTCCAGCAATCGATTTGCCAGGCCATGCGCCAGTTGAGCGACAGCGGTACGGCGATCTACCTGATGCACGGCAACCGTGATTTCCTGATTGGTCAGGATTTCTGCGATGCCGCCGGCTGCACCTTGCTGACCGACCCGAGCGTGATCGAACTGGGCGGTGAGCAGGTATTGCTGATGCACGGTGACACACTGTGCACCCGGGACCTGGCCTACATGAAGCTGCGTCGTTACCTGCGCAACCCGTTGAGCCTGTGGATTTTGCGGCACCTGCCGCTGTCTTCGAGGCACAAGCTGGCGCGCAAGCTGCGCAGCGAAAGCCGCTCGCAGACGCGCATGAAGGCCACCGAGATCGTCGACGTCACGCCAGAGGAAGTGCCTAAGGTGATGGCGGCGCACGGTGTCAGGACTTTGGTGCATGGCCATACCCACCGGCCGGCGATTCACAAGCTGGTGGTGGACGGCCAGCCCGCACGGCGCATCGTGCTGGGGGACTGGGACCGCCGAGGTTGGACCCTGCAGGTTGACGAGCAGGGTTTTCAGCTGGCGCCGTTCGAGTTTTCTGCAAACGGATGACAACCGGCTTGTAGGAGCGCCCGGCGAGGCCGCTCCTACGACAACCGCCTCGGACAGAGGCTCAATGCTGAGCCACTGCCCCTTTATCCCCCTCACTGATCACATATTCACGATACTCGGGGTCCGCCTTGATCTGCGCCTCGGTAAACGGAATCACTGCCAACTGCTTGGCCGAGAACGCCTTGGTCTGGTCATGGGCATGCGCCGAACCCGCCTCGCTCGACTGGGAGAACGCCAGCAGCCCCCGAGCCTGTGGGCCCTGATCGGTGAAGCTGACCAGTTGCAGGTAGCTGGTACCACTGACCACCAGGCGCTTGCCCGGCCCATGCGGCACGCTGTGGATCGCGTTATAGACCCCAAGCCCCTGCGGGCCACCCGGTACAGGCGTACCGTCGAGAGCCTGCTGCACCTGCCCCCACTGGCTGTCGCGCCCTACTCCGCTTTTACCCACCTGTTGCAAGGACGCCAAGGCCGCCTCGCGCAACAGCTTGCGCACCGCCGCCTGTTCGACCGCCAGGCCGCGCGGCGTATGCTGCGGGTCCGCCGGGTCGAAGGCCACCCGCCAGCTTTCAGGGTGGGCCGCCAGGGCATTGAACATGTTCTCGAAATGCACCAGGCCAATGCCGCTGTCCAGGTCTGCCTTGCCGTTCCAGGCCAACAGGCTGTCACACACGGGCTGCAGGTCCGCTTCGGCTCCCTTGCACCACGCCAGCAGGTCCGGCAACAGCAGGCTTGCGAGGTAGACTTCATCGTCCGTGACCATGCGCTGCAGGTCGTCGACGCCCAGCTTGGCGCTACCTTGCAGGCGGTTCAGGGCAAAACGCCCGCGCATGCCCAGCGGCTGGTCATTGCGGCTGACCAGCGGTGAAAAACCGGTCAAGGGCTGCGCGGGGTTGGCCATCCAGGCGGGGTCGTTGGAGTTCTGCACAAAGTCCTTGCGCTCAAGGCTGGGCAGCAATCGCGCCGGGAAGATCCCGGGCTGCGCGGCCTGCGCATCGACCTTCCACGCACAGCCACTGCGCGAGCCATCCAGCACCACCAGGCGCCCTGAAGCCTTCGGGTTGCTGCAGGTGCTCAGCAGTTGCTGGTCGACATAGGGCACCACCGACTGGTTCAGGTAAAGCGCTTGGCCGTCTTCATCCACGGCAAGCGTGTTGACCCAAGGGATACCCTGCAACTGCTCCACCGAGCCCTTCAGCGCGTCCAGGCTGTCGGCCCGGTTGATGCGGTACCACTGCTGCAGCACCCGGGTATTGTCCAGGTTGGCGTCGCGCAGGCTGTAAGCGGCTTGCGCGTCCCAGTCCAGGCGCCCTGGCCACTGCACCACGGGCCCGAATTTCGAGCTGTAGACCTGGCGTTCGACCTGGCTCAAGGTGCCATCCTCGGCCTTGACCGTGACGCTGACAGCTTGGCGCATCAACGGCAGCGACTTGCCGTCGAGCAGGTAGCGGGTCGGGTCCTTCGGATCGAGCTGAAGACGGTAGAGCGTGAAATGGTTCGACGTGTCGACCGTGTGCGTCCAGGCCAGGTGGCGGTTGAAGCCGATGTTCACCACCGGCAAGCCTGGCAATGCAGCCCCCATCACGTCCAGTTGGCCCGGTATGGTCAGTTGCATCTGATAAAAGCGCATACCGCCCATCCACGGGAAATGCGGGTTGGCCAGCAACAGGCCACGGCCGTTGGCCGAGCGCTGCGACCCGACGGCCACCGCGTTGCTGCCTCGTTCCGAAGCGAAACGCGCCTGCCGAGCCAGCGCCGTGGCAAAACCGGCCGCCGCGCGTTGGCTGGTCAGCGAAGGAGGCTGCGCCCCTGCCAACGCCTCGACGAACTGGCCGACACCCCCTTCAGCCAACAGCCGGCGGGTCAACTTGATCAAGTCCTGGCTGGTGATCGGACGCACCCAGTCCCCAGTCCCGCACTCTGCCGGCAACCCTTGGCTGCGGCGCTCGGCCAGGGCGCGGTTGAAGCCACCTGCATAGCCGTCCAGCAGGTCACGCACCGGCGCTGGCTGAGCGTTTAGAAACGCACCCACGGCAGTCGGCGTGTTGAGCCAGGTGAAAAACAGGTCACTGGCCAAGTTGTCGCGTTGCTCGAAGGTCTTGGCCTTGGCACCAAAATAGCGCGACCGCTCGCCGCTCACCGTCAGCACCTCGTTGGCCAGCAGGCACAGGTTGTCCTGGGCATAAGCATAACCAATGCCATACCCCAGGCCGCGCTCATCCTTGGCCACGATGTGTGGCACCCCGAAGCTGGTACGGCGGATCTGCGCGCTGGCATCGGCGCTGGCGGGCTGCGCTTGCGCGGCAATGCTGAAGGCGACCAGGGCAGCGGCCAAGCTGGCTCGGGTCATGGGACGCGAAATTGAGAACACGGGCACACCTCGGATTCAGGGGTCATCCCGATCAGACGAATGGCTGAATGAAAATTTTACGTATTACAACGAGGTAGAACGTCTTGAACAGCAACAGGCAATTTTTTTGCGAGCGGGCTGCAGATTTTCCGTTCTCATTCGTCCTAGTAAGTGAGGCAACCACATTTCGGGTTAGTCCACGAAAAGGAGCATTCACATGTACAACCCGCAACCCTCAATGCAGGCCGGGCACATCCCGGGGAAGGCGCCCAAAGGACAGGACGCTTTCGTCGAGGAACGTGTTGGTAACGAACAGATTCGCGAGCTGTTGCGCACCTTTGGCCTGCGCACCAGCCTCATTCGGCTCAAAGTGATCGATGCCCTGCATGCGGCAGACCGCAATGGCCGCAGCATCGGCGTGCGTGGTGTGCACGCGCAACTGGAACAACTGGATATCCCGCTGTCGTTCCTCAGTGTGCGTGAAGTACTCAAGCGGCTGTGCGCCGAAGGCGTCATCAACCTGGGCAGCGACAAATGCTACAGCCTCAACCCCCAGGCCCGCGCCGTGCTGGATCAAACCGCCCCGCGCTGAGCGTATGGCCGGCCACAGCTGGCCGGCCCGCACAGCTCAGCGCTTGACCTTGCGCCGCAAAATGCCGTTTATCACGACCACGACCACGGCAATGGCGATCGCCAGCATCTGGAAGGTCTGCTCACTGATCGTGCCTTGCTTTTGCAGGTGGGACATGCCCAGCATGAGGCCCAGTACCACCAGGATGATCAGAAGTGAATATTTGAGGCGCTGCACATGTGTCATTCAAAGTTCCTTGCAACATCAGGGGCAAATGGCTCGCAACGAGCCGCGGCAATGATACAACGCTCACCCGCACCAGCGCTGCATTTCCTGCTTAGCATGGTGCCGTTCGCCTGAAAGCATTGGGCCCTCATCGCCCGTGCCGGAGGCACCATGTACAGATCCATGCTGTTCGCATCCCTTGCCCTGACTTACCTCCCTGCCTACGCGCTGGACACTCGCCAGGCGCCCGCCGAGCAGTTGCTCAATCTAGGCAGCGAACTGGCCGCCAACGCCGGCTCCAGCCAATGGCAGCAACTCTGGCAACGCGCTCGCGAAGCCGGCTACCTGCAAGCCCACACCGGTCAGGTTCATTTCACCGTGCCGGCATCGCTGCTGCCAGAGCTGGCCCGCCAGACCTTGGCGCAGGCCGATCAAGTTTACCCCGTGCAGCAGACCCGAGCACTTTATCGCCGTGACTTTCCCGATCGCACTGTAGGAAAGCGCGGCGAGCATGCGTTCAGTGCTCTGTGCCTGCTTGTGGACTGGCGCGCCCTGCCACAGGGCATGGGCACAACCCCCAAGGCCTACTTGAAAAGTGCCAGCCTGTTGAGCAGCTATCCGTGCGACTGAGGGTCCCCACCCCCAACTTGCAAGCTATGAAGTGCGACAACGGAAAATCAACAGCTGCGGCGAGTAGTTGAAGCAGTGTCCTACAACAAGCGAAATCGCTGCCTGCAAACCCTGTTCACCGAGGCTACAAACCCCAGCCTAAATGCCGCCTAGCGACGCGCCCTGACTCTACCTGAGAATCCAGTCACACCTTCGACATAACGCCGCGGGTGATCGCTTACCGCATCGCAACCCTGAACGAAGGAGCGTCGCATGGAGTTACCAGACCTCACCTGCATAGACATCAGCCATTTGCCGCATTCATTGCAAGCGCTGATCGACTGCATCGGTATCGAAAACGCCTTCCAGCTGACCTGCACCTATGGCGGCAGACCCAAATACATCCCCAAGCATCGCGAGCGGACCAAGCTTGCCGATGTACTCCCAGCCGAGGCGCTCGATGCGCTGATCAAACGCTTCGCCGGCGTAGCCCTGGAAATCCCCAAGGCCGATCACTTCATGCGCCAGCTGCGCAACCTGCAGATCCAGAAAGAAAGCGCCGATGGTTTGTCGCGCAGCTTGCTGGCCGACAAATACGGCTTGAGCCTGCGCCAGATCGGCAATATCCGCCGCCAGGAACCTTGCGTTCGCTAGCCAATGAGCAACGAGGTCGTTACTGACGACCCTTCATGCACCCCCACTAAAAAGAGAATCCAGCTATGTCCATAGACTCTAGCCTCATCGGATCCGTCATCAATGCCTTGCCGATGGACCGTATGATTGCAGGCCCCCTGCAAGCCATGGTCCAGGCGCAGATCACTGCCAGCAAGTCCTATGCCGACTTCCTGATGCAAGTCTGCGTTCAGGAAGGCAAGGCCGTCGCGATCCAGTTCGACTATGACGAAACCATCGTCGATGAACAGGGCGAATACCAAGGCGTCGTCAGCAAAACGATGAAAGTGCCGCTGGTGGCAGCGATCACCCACCCGAACATCTCCATCGAAGAAGGCAATGTCGAGTTCGAACTGACCATCAATCAGATGTCGGAAGATGTAGCCGACAAGAACATGGCCGCAGAAGCCACCGGGTCGCTTGGCTGGGGGCCATTCAGCCTCAACGTCAAGGGCAGCATCAGCCACAAGTCCACGCAAACCCGAAAGACCGATACCCGCGCCCGCTACGCGTTCAACACTACCTTGAAGCGGCAGGACCCGCCCGAAGCAATGATGAGGGTCATCGACTTCCTGACCGAAGCCGCAACCAAACCCACCATCGTCAAGAGCGCGACGCTTGATAGCTCAGACGCTATCTCGCAGGCCGACAGGTTGAAAGGCCCCACGGCAGGCACCAATCCGCAGGCCCCTGGCAAACAACCAGCTGACAGTGAAACCCCGCCAACAAATTGAAGCTGGCAAGAATCGCCCCCTCGCAGCAGGGGGCACCATCCCACCCAGGAGCCGAATGATTGGACAAGTCCCTAGCCCCCATGACATCCATCGACCTGCGCGAGATCACGCGGGGCCTGCAAGAAGCCGCCAGTGCCACCAACAGCCTGATTGCTCAACAGTACATCAACCTGTTCGATCAGTTCTTCGACTGCGACACCGAAGCACTGGGCGCCCCGATGAAGGCCAAGATGGTCGAAGTGGCCATGGATGAACAGCACATCATGCGCGTGCCCTTGTTTGCGCTGGTATCACCCAAGGGCCTGGCTCTGGAACGCATGCAGGTCGACTTGTCGGTTCGGGTCAAGGGCACCGAGGCGCAAGAAGCATTGCTGACCGCCAACGAGCACACTGCGGCCAGCTTCAAGGTCACCATTGGCGGCCAAGGCCGTCAGGGCGAAAGTCGCGACCCCGACGAGGTGCAGATCCGCATGCAGTTTCAGGCCAGCGAGCCGCCTGAAGCGCTGAACCGGCTGATCGAGGAATACACCAGCCTGATCACACCGGTACGCAGACCCAGGTCCAGTCCCCCCCCCCTCTCCGGCTCCAATGAATTCATCGAAGCGGCCACGGTCCGTTGCTGACCGCGGCTATCAGAAGTCCCGCTTGTAGAAGATATCCAGCGAGCTGGCCAACCCGCTGGCCGCCTCGAGGTAGACCATCCGGCTCAACTTGTAGCGCAACGCGATGGTGTTGGCAGGCTCGAACACCCCTACCCCGTAACGCAGGCTCAGTTTCTCGGTCAGGTTGCCGCTGGCGACCACGCTGGTGGTGTTGCCCGAACCTTCGGTATCCAGCTGGAAATCATCGATGCCCAGGCTAGACGCCAGGCTCCCGGTGATACCGGCACTGCCGGCCAGCCCCAGGCCCAACGCTGCTTCGGCAAGCATGTTGTTGTCTTCACCCGATGTGCCCAACGGGCGCCCCAGCACCAGGTACGACAGCGCCTGCTCCTGGCTCATGGCGGGCTCGGAGAACACCTGTGTGGTCGGTTGCTCGGCACTGCCACTCAAACGGATACCGGCAATCACATCATCGACCTTGCGAATGGCCTCGATGTCCAGATACGGCTGATCAATCGGGCCAGCGAACAGCAGCCGCGCCCGGCGAATGGTCAGGCGCTGCCCATAGGCACGGTAACGGCCATCGGCCAGGCTCAACTCACCCCGGGTATCGAGGTTGTCGCCGATGTGCACATGGCCGAGCAGGTTGGCAGTGAGGCCAAAACCACTGAACGACAGCTTGTCTCGCCCAACCTCGACATCGATGTCCATCGCCATTGCCAGGGGCTGTTTACCCTCTTCGGTCTGATGGCCGATGATCACCGTGTCATCGGACACCTTCACGGTTGATGGCGGAAGTTCGCGTACCGTGATCTTGCCTTTTGGCACCTGGACCTTGCCCGTCACCGCAAGTTTGTCGTCGATCAGGCGCAGGTTCAGGTCGGGAGCGACTTCCAGGGTCGCGTAGGGCTCCACCGTCACCGGCAATTGCTGGCCCTGCAAACGCAGGTCCATGCCCAGCGCCTGGCCCCAGGTGAGGTTACCGGTCAGTTGGCCGCGCCCTGCTTCGCCACTGCGCCAATTGCCATTGAGCTGAACCTGCTCGCCCGCAATGGTTGCCTGCAATGACAGGTCTTGCAGGCTTAGCGGCAACTCGGCGCCGCTGACCTCGCCACCACTCAACACCAGGTTGCCGTTGACCTGTGGCGCAAGCAAGGTGCCCGACAAACGACCGCTGCCATTGAGTTGCCCGGTCAGGCGCTCGACCATGGGCACGAATGGGCGGGCCACCGACAGGTCCAGGCCCGCCAGGCTGAAATCACCCGACAGCGGTTTATTCTTGCCCAGTGGGTCAATGCGGGTATTCACGCTCAGTTCACCCAGGCGCTCGCCGCGAAATGCCAGGCGGGCATCGATACGTCGTGGCGCCAGGGTGCTGTCCAGGCGCAAGGCCTGATAAGGGAAGTCGACCCAGCGGTCCTTGTCACGCACCCGCAGGGTGCCACCACTGGCATCGACAACGATGCTGCCCTTGGGGCCAGTGGCCGGCACATCGAGGTTGACGTCGGCGTTCAGCAGGCCTTGCCAGGCAAAATCTTTTGGCAGCCACTGGGCCAGGCTGTCCAGGGGGAACTGTTTGAGGTGGTAGCGCAGGCGCGGCTCCGGCGCCAGGCGCTGGTCTTCACCACACAGGCTGGCTTGACCGGAACGCCAGCAATGGGCGCCGAAATCCAGCTGGCCGCTGGCCAGGCGCTGCAAGCGTGCCGGTGCCTGCAACTGCCAGTCCTGGCCACCGGCCTGGATCCGCCCACTGGCCAACCGACCACGCCAATCGCCCTTGTTCAGCTGGCCGTCCAGGCCAAGGTCGAGCTTGAGCTGCGGGCCGTCGAGCGCCAGCGTCAGGGCTTGCTGGCGAATGTCACCTTTGCCATTGGCCTGCAAGGTGCCCAGCGCCGTGTCGCCCAGGTGTATGCCACCCGCTTTCAGCTCGATCACGCCACGCTGGGCGTTATCCAGCCGGGCGTCGAGGTCCAGTCGCTGGATACGGTTCTCGGCCTGCGCCAGTTGCTGGCCCTGCAAGGTGAGCGTGCCCTGGGGCGCTTGCAAGTTGCCAGCAATGTCCAGCCGGCCTTTGACTTGCCCTTGCAGCCTGGGCCATAGCTGGCCCAGGCGGGGCAGGTCGAGATCCACCCGCCCTGCCAGCCGCTGTTGCAAGCTGCCGCTGCCGTTGATGCGATTGTCACCCAACTGGATCGCCAGGGCGCCGAGGGTCCAGCTCTGCCCTGCCCCTTGCGCTTCGACCTTGAGCACCGCCGGCTGACCGCGCAGGCGGCCTTTGAGGTCGAGCTGGGCATCGAGCTTGAGCTCCTCACCCTTCATTTCACCTTTGCTGCGCAGAGGCCCGGCCAGGGTACCCGGCAGTTCGGCAAGCCAGTACGCAGGGTCCAGCGCCGAAAGCTGCAGATCGACATCCCACGCCAGTGTATCGGCGAAGCGCACCGCGACACTGCCGGCGGCCTTGCCCTGCCCGGCGGTGAGCGCCAGCTGTGGCAGCTTCACCTGAGTCAGGTCACCCTCGAACGGGCTGGCCAGCGTGAAGGCACCTGCAGGGCCGTCAAGGTCGCCATTGAAGGCGCCCTGGTAGTTGCCATCGCGGTAGCGAACCTGGGCGTTGAAGCGCTTGAGCGTGACGTCGGGCGGCGTTTCCAGTGGGTACAGGCGCAGCCATGGGAAATCCAGCCATTCGAGCTGGGCCTCGGCGCTCAGGCCCTGTTGCCAGTCGGCAGTAGCCTGCAGCTTGAGCCGCTGGCTATCGCTGGCGCTGAGGTCAAGGGCATCGAGCTTGGCACCCTTGGTGTCTACCCGCCCGGACAAGGCCAAGGCGATCGGCGACTGTTCTGCGGGCAGACTGGCCGAACCCGACAGTAAATAGCCCTTGAGCAGATCGCCCTTGGCGTTCAGTTCGAGCTGGTTGAACTGCACGGTGTCGGGCAGCGAAGCGGCCGGTTTGAAGGCCTTAGAGCGGATCTGCAACGTTGCCGGCAGGTGTTCGGCCAACGCCTGCAACTCACCGTTCAAGCTTGCATCGAGGTAACCCGAGCTGGTGCCTTCGAGCGTAAGGGTTTTCTGCAGCTCGCCTTTTGCTGCCAGTGCCAGCTGCCAGCTTTTGCCCTCCACCGAGGGCAGTTGAACCTGCCCCTGCAATTGCACAGGCCAGTCGCCTTCGGGCTGCAAGTCACCTTGCAAGTCCAGGCGCAGGTCGTCCCGTTGCAGTTGCAGGCTATCGATGCGCATCCCGGTCCGGGTCCAATGCGCCGCCAGTTGCAGATCACCGAGCAGGTCGCTGCCGTCCAGGCGCAACTGGCCGACCTTGACCTCACCCAGTTCGATGGCCACCGGCAAACGCAAGGCCGGGAGCTGCAAAGGACCACTGTCGGCAGGCGTTTCACTCGGCGCAAACGCCATGTCGATGCGCTGGGCATGCAACTGCTCGATACACAAGGTGCCACGCAACAGGCACGCGGGCGACCAAGCCAATAGAGGCGCCTGTACTTCGACCCGGTTACCGCCGTCGACCCAGCTCAGCCGACTGGCTTGCCAAGTGCCGGCCAGTCGGCCCGTGAAATCAGCAACCTCAAGCCCTGGCACCTTTGCCAACGCCCAGCGGCTGCCGCTTTCGGTACCTACCAGCACGCCAAGCGCCAGGCCCACAGTCAATACCAGGCCGAGTAGCCCCAGCAGAATGAATTTGAACACACGTGTCACAGCTCAGGCCCCATGGAGAAGTGCAGGCGGATACCACCCTCGTCATCGAGTGCCTTGGCCAGGTCCAGGCGCAGCGGCCCGACCGGTGAAACCCAACGCACGCCAATACCTACCCCGGTCTTGAGGCTGGGCAGTTCGAGCGTGTTGAACGAGTTACCTTGATCGACGAAGGTCGCCACCCGCCACTTCTCAGTCACTGAATATTGGTACTCGACGCTACCTGCCACCAGGTAGCGCCCACCAATGCGGTCGCCATCGCTGTTTTTCGGCGACAGGGTCTGGTAGTCATAGCCGCGCACGCTCTGGTCACCACCGGCGAAGAAGCGCAGCGAAGGCGGGATGTTGTGCTTGTAACCGTTGGTGGCGCTGCCGCCGAACTGCACCCGGCCGAGGAAGCGATGGTTGTGGCCGAGCGTGGTCAGGCCTTTGAGCAATACGTTGCCGTGCAGCAGGTTGGTGTCGGACACCAGCCCTTCCTTGGCCACCTGTGTATCGAACTGCAAGCGGTAGCCGTTGTGTGGGTCGATACGGTTGTCGCTGCGCAGGTACGAAAAGCTCACACCCGGCATCAGCAGGTTGCTCAGCCCCGAGTCATCGCCCAGGCGGTATTCCTCACGCTGGTACTTGAGCGAGATGACCCGCTGCCAGCCACTGGGCAACTTGCTGTGCCATTCCGGGCCAACCGTCAGCAGCTTGCTGAGGGTGTCGGTACCGGCTATTTCCTCGTTCTGGTAACCGCCGGCAAAGCGCAACTTGTCGGTCAGCGGCGGGTCCAGCGGGATGTCGTACCACAGGCCGACGTTCTGACGGGGGGCCGACAGCTCGGTTTCCCAGCCATAGCTGTGGCCTTGGGGGTTGACCCAATGCCGCGTCCAGTTGGCCTTGCCGCGTGGCCCGACGTCGGTCGAGAAGCCCAGGCCCAGGCCCATGGTGCGGGGTTTGCGGGTTTCCAGGCGGACATCCACGGGGATGTCCTCACCTACGGCAGCTGTCGGCGCGGCATCTACCCGCACGCCTTCGAAGTAGCCACTCGATTGCAGGTCGTTGTTGAGCTCGGCGATCAGCTCGGAATCGTAGGGTGTGCCGGGTTTGAACGAGACCATGCGCTGCAGCAGGTCATCATCGAGGGGGGTGTCACCACCGAACTTGACTGCGCCCAGGCGATAACGAGGGCCGCTTTGGTAGACCAGTTCGATGTCGGCCACACCGGCCTGGGGGTCAACCGCCAGGCGCTGGCGGCTGAAGCGGCCGGCGAAGAACCCATAGCGCGAGGCCTGATTCTGGATCAGCCGCTTGGCATCCTCATACAGGCCGTGGTTGAGCTGCTCGCCAGCACGCAACGCCTTGCTGTCGGGCACCCGGAACGCCTTCATTTCACTGGCAGGGCCTTCGATACGCACGGTCACGTCGCGCAGCCTTACCGGCTCGCCCGGCGCGATCTGGATGATCAGTTGCGCGGGTTGGTCGGCCTTGGTCGGAGGCTTGACCTCGGTTTCGATCTGGGCCTGATAGTAGCCAAGTGCCTGCGCTGCTTTGCGCGCCTGCTCCTCGGCCCCGCGGCTGAAGCGCAGTAGCGCTTCTTCGTCGCGGTCGCCAAGGTTGCCAATATAGCCTTCGACATTGGCCTTGAGCGCTTTGTTGGCGGGCTTTACCTTCACCAACAACTCGCTCTGGCCCCATGCTGCAAAACTGGCGACCCAGAAAACCAGGCCCCAGGTCAATCTTCCTGAATACGTCATGCGGCGCATGCTACCAGAGCCGGGCGCTCAAGGGAGCCGTCTGGCGGCCTGTCAGGCAAAAGCAGGATTCGAAGAGACCGGGTTGGGGTGAAAAAATACCCTCTCACGGATAGGCCCTACAGCAACCTCGCCAATTTCCTCATAGCCTTGACGCTGATAGAACGCCAGGTAGTGCTCATTGCCGGTGTCCAGCACCACGCCCTGGGTGCTCGGGTCTTCTGCGCACCAGTCATGCACAGCCTGTAACAATTGCTCGCCGTACTGGCGCCCCTGGAACTGTGGATGCACCCCCAGCAACGGCAACACGTGCACCTGGTCTGTGGGCAGGCAACTGGCCAATGCCGCCTGGTAATCCATGTAGCGCCGCGTACAGCGCAGGCCAGTACCCAGCATCATGCGCAAACGCCAGGCCCAGCTGTCGGCCACCCCCAGCCTGCGCAGCGGCGGCACGATCAGGGCCACGGCAATCAGGCGGTCATCCACCAGCAGGCCGATTGCAGGCAATTGCAGATAGAAATGCTGGCGTACCCATTCACGCACCATCACGCGCAAACGCCGCTCATAGCCTGGGCGCTGCGCTTCGAAAATGTAGGCGAACGTAGGCTCGTGGCGGTAGGCGTTGTACAGCAGCGAACGTGCCTCGCGGCTGTAACCATCGTCGAGCTGGCAGATACGGGCCGGGGTGGCAGTGGTGTCGGGCATTGCGGGCAGTCCTCCTGGAATGGGCTTACAGTGCCTTGGAGGGGCTCCACCGCGCATCGTTCACCCCCTACAGCACGTTAGCAGCAGCACTCGCAACCCGCCATGCTGGTGATGACGTGCGATGTCGGCTAGCATCGCGGCTTTTGCCAGGATTGTCTTTCCATGAAGATCGTCTGTTTCAACATCAACGGCCTGCGTGCCCGCCCGCATCAGCTGGCGGCGTTGATCGACAAGCACCAGCCGGACGTGATCGGCCTGCAGGAAACCAAGGTCAGTGACGATCAGTTCCCGCTGGCCGATGTCCAGGCGCTGGGTTACCACGTGCACTACCACGGCCAGAAGGGTCACTACGGCGTTGCCTTGCTGTCGCGCCAGGCCCCCCTGAGCCTGCACAAGGGCTTTGCCACCGATGAAGAAGACGCCCAGCGCCGTTTCATCTGGGGCACCTTCGCCGATGCCGATGGCAACCCGGTCACTATCATGAACGGCTACTTCCCCCAGGGTGAAAGCCGCGACCACCCCACCAAGTTCCCGGCCAAGCAGCGCTTCTACAGTGACCTGCAGGCGTTGCTCGAAGGTCAGTTCCGCAATGACCAGCCGGTGCTGGTGATGGGCGACATGAACATCTCGCCCCAGGACTGCGACATCGGCATCGGCCCGGACAACGCCAAGCGCTGGCTCAAGACTGGCAAATGCAGCTTCTTGCCCGAAGAGCGCGAGTGGATGGAGCGCCTCAAGGGCTGGGGATTGGTCGACAGCTTCCGCCACCTTTACCCGGAAGTGGCCGACCGCTTCAGCTGGTTCGATTACCGTAGCCGTGGTTTCGAGGACGATCCAAAACGTGGCCTGCGCATCGACCTGATCATGGCCTCGCAGCACCTGGTGCCGCGGATCAAGGCAGCGGGCGTGGACTATGAACTGCGTGGGATGGAAAAGCCGTCCGACCATGCGCCGATCTGGCTGGAGTTGAGCTGATCGAGGCTGGGTGTAGGCGGTGGATTTTCAGCGTTTATGAGATCGAGCGCCGCCCGCGCGGCGCTCGATCTCCCAGGCGCTGAAAATCTCCCCGCTATCACCCCCCTTTCACATTTCTACCCGCCCGATCGTCTACCCTGTAGCGGCCGTTCTGCGGGCGATTTCAGATGGGCTGTTCAACCATTCGTTCTTTTTTTCGAACAGCCTATTGTCCTACACCCCAGCAGCCGCTTAGCATTCGTTTGAGATTTCAAACGCTCGATGCCCTGCTTTGGGCGCTTTTCAACAATCAACAATTCGGGAAGCCGACATGCAGCTCAAAGACGCTCAGTTGTTCCGCCAGCAAGCCTATATCAATGGTGAGTGGCTGGATGCGGACAATGGCCAGACCATCAAGGTGACCAACCCGGCCACCGGCGAAGTCATCGGTACTGTGCCGAAGATGGGCACCGCGGAAACTCGCCGCGCCATCGAAGCCGCCGACAAAGCCCTGCCGGCCTGGCGTGCCCTGACCGCCAAAGAGCGTTCGGCCAAGCTGCGTCGCTGGTTCGAACTGATGATCGAGAACCAGGATGACCTGGCTCGCCTGATGACCACCGAGCAAGGCAAGCCACTGGCCGAAGCCAAGGGCGAAATCGCCTACGCGGCCTCGTTCATCGAGTGGTTCGCCGAAGAAGCCAAGCGCGTCTACGGTGACACCATCCCGGGCCACCAGCCCGACAAGCGCCTGATCGTCATCAAGCAGCCAATCGGCGTTACCGCGGCCATCACCCCGTGGAACTTCCCGGCGGCGATGATCACCCGTAAAGCCGGCCCGGCCCTGGCCGCTGGCTGCACCATGGTGCTCAAGCCTGCTTCGCAAACCCCGTACTCCGCCCTGGCCCTGGTCGAGCTGGCTCACCGTGCCGGTATTCCGGCTGGCGTGCTGAGCGTCGTCACCGGCAGCGCTGGCGAAGTCGGCGGCGAGCTGACCGGCAACTCCCTGGTACGCAAACTGTCCTTCACCGGCTCGACCGAAATCGGTCGCCAGCTGATGCAAGAATGCGCCAAGGACATCAAGAAGGTTTCCCTGGAGCTGGGCGGCAACGCCCCGTTCATCGTGTTCGACGACGCCGACCTGGACAAGGCCGTCGAGGGCGCGATCATCTCCAAGTACCGTAACAACGGCCAGACCTGCGTCTGCGCCAACCGTATCTACGTGCAGGACGGCGTCTACGACGCGTTCGCCGAGAAGCTGGCCGCCGCAGTGGCCAAGCTGAAGATCGGTAACGGCCTGGAAGACGGCACCACCACTGGCCCGCTGATCGACGGCAAGGCTGTCGCCAAGGTCCAGGAACACATCGAAGACGCAGTCTCCAAAGGCGCCAAGGTGCTGGCCGGTGGCAAGCTGATCGAAGGCAACTTCTTCGAGCCGACCATCCTGGTCAACGTGCCGAAGACTGCTGCTGTAGCCAAGGAAGAGACCTTCGGCCCGTTGGCGCCGCTGTTCCGCTTCCAGGACGAAGCCGAAGTCATCGCCATGTCCAACGACACCGAGTTCGGCCTGGCTTCGTACTTCTACGCCCGTGACATGAGCCGTGTGTTCCGTGTTGCCGAGGCCCTGGAATACGGCATGGTCGGCATCAATACCGGCCTGATCTCCAACGAAGTCGCGCCGTTCGGCGGCATCAAGGCTTCGGGCCTGGGCCGCGAAGGTTCCAAATACGGTATCGAGGACTACCTCGAAATCAAATACCTGTGCATCAGCGTCTGATCACCGGTTAAAAGGCTTTACCTCTGCCAGCGGGGCGCGAGAGCGACGTCTCGCTGGCCTTTTTTACATGCAGTACCTGGTGGCCAGGGCGTTCACGGCAGTCGATCAACGAATACTGTGCGCGAGCACTCCCAGCCACCCCCGAATAAAAGCGCCATTCCGATCGGCGCAATGAGGGCATTATGAGCAAGACCAACGAATCCTTGATGCAACGCCGTGTAGCTGCCGTCCCACGTGGCGTCGGCCAAATTCACCCGATCTTCGTTGATACCGCGAAGAACTCGACCGTGATCGACGTTGAAGGCCGCGAACTGATCGACTTCGCCGGCGGCATCGCTGTACTGAACACCGGCCACCTGCACCCGAAAGTGGTTGCAGCTGTGCAAGAGCAGCTGACCAAAGTCAGCCACACCTGCTTCCAGGTGCTGGCCTACGAACCCTATGTAGAGCTGTGCGAGAAGATCAACAAGCTGGTCCCAGGCAACTTCGACAAGAAGACCCTGCTGGTCACCACCGGCTCCGAAGCCGTTGAAAACGCCGTCAAGATCGCCCGTGCCGCCACTGGCCGTGCTGGCGTGATCGCCTTCACCGGCGCCTACCACGGCCGTACCATGATGACCCTGGGCCTGACCGGCAAGGTTGTGCCGTACTCCGCTGGCATGGGCCTGATGCCAGGCGGCATCTTCCGCGCACTGTTCCCGAACGAACTGCACGGCGTGAGCGTCGACGACGCCATCGCTTCGGTCGAACGCATCTTCAAGAACGATGCCGAGCCTAAGGACATCGCCGCGATCATCCTGGAACCCGTTCAGGGTGAAGGTGGTTTCCTGCCGGCGCCGAAAGAGCTGATGCAGCGCCTGCGCGCCCTGTGCGACCAGCACGGCATCCTGCTGATCGCCGACGAAGTACAGACCGGCGCTGGCCGTACTGGCACCTTCTTCGCCATGGAGCAGATGGGCGTCGCGCCTGACCTGACCACCTTCGCCAAGTCGATCGCTGGCGGCTTCCCGCTGGCCGGTGTGTGCGGCAAGGCCGAGTACATGGACGCCATCGCCCCAGGTGGCCTGGGCGGCACCTACGCCGGTTCGCCGATCGCTTGCGCCGCGGCCCTGGCCGTGATCCAAGTGTTCGAAGAAGAAAAACTGCTGGACCGCAGCAAGGCCGTTGGCGAGCACCTGGTTGCCGGCCTGCGCAAGATCCAGGACAAAAACCCGATCATCGGTGACATCCGTGGTATGGGCTCGATGATTGCTGTCGAAGTCTTCGAGAAAGGCACTCACACCCCGAATGCCGCTGCCGTTGGCCAAGTAGTTGCCAAGGCACGTGACAAGGGTCTGATCCTGCTGTCGTGCGGCACCTACGGCAACGTCCTGCGTATCCTGGTCCCGCTGACCGCCGAAGACGCGCTGCTGGACAAAGGCCTGGCCATCATCGAAGAGTGCTTCGCTGAACTCGCCTAATGTGACGCGCTTCTGAAAAAACCCGCTTCGGCGGGTTTTTTTTGTGCCCAGAAAACCTGAGGGGCGCTATGGTTGACGCAGGACTTGCCCAGGAAGCTGCGACGGATTGCGTGTCAGGGATATTCAGGAGTTGGCCATGAGCGCTGTAGACCCCACCCCACCTTGCGTATTGATAGTCGAAGGCGACCCGTGGGTGCGTGACATGCTCAAGGAGATGCTGCTCAGCGTGCGTTGCGATGCCCGGCTGCAGGTCTGCGCCGACGGCTCGCAGGCACTGACCGCGCTATCGAGCAAGCCCGACCTGATCATCGCTGCGCGTGAGCTGGCCGGCGTCGATGGCCTCGACCTGCTGCGCAAGGTGCGCGCCAAGGGCCCTGGGTTGCCGTTCATTCTGATGAGCAACCGCAGCGACAGCGCCAGCGTGCGCGAGGCGTTGCCGTTGCACCCCACGGCTTATCTGAGCAAGCCACTGAACCTGGAAAACCTGCGCAAGCGTCTGGAAGAGCTGCTGCTGGCCGTGGGCGAGGAAATCGCCTGCCCGGTGCCGCACTTGCAACCGGGTGCCAGCCTGCCTGGCTACCTGGAACAGCGCCGCGCTACCGCCGATGGTGGGCCGCTGCTGGCCGATGTGCAGGTGGCGATCAAGCGGGCGCTGAACCCCCAGGGCCTGAACCTGAAGGTGCTCGAAGAGGAAGTGCGCAACGACCCGCAGGTCACTGCGGTGCTGATCGCCGCCGCCAACAGCGCTGCCCTGCACCGCGATGCGCCCGTGCAAACCTTGCTGCAGGCGTTGAACAAGCTTGGCAGTACCCAGAGCATGAACCTGATCCTGGGCATGACGCTCAAGCGCAGCGCACGGCTGAGTGACCCGCTGCTGGCGCAGCATGCGGCCCACTACTGGAACCTCTCACTGCACTGTGCCGAATACGGTCGCAGCCTGGCGCGCATGCTCGAACTGGACGAAGGGCGTTGCTACTGCGCGGGGCTGCTGCACTGCCTGGGCGACCTGGCAGTGTTGCGTTGCCTGCAGGAGTGGCGCCTGGCCGGTGGGGAGCTGGACGAGGGCAGGGTGCAGCAGTCACTGGATGAATACGGCGCAGCGTTTGGTTCGGCATTGCGCACGCGCTGGCGCTTGCCACTGGCGCTGCGCGAATTGATCGCGGCGGTTTACCAACTGGGCGGTGGCGTGTATTCGCGGGAGATCCTGGCGATGAACCTGGCTGGGCAATTGTCGCGGCTGCCGGCGGGTCATGGGTTGGAGCCGGTTGCCAGTAACAAGACTGCGCGGCTGCTGAAGATCGGCTTGCCGGAGCTGAGCCGGTTGCGCAAGGTGGAAAACCCTGAGGTGAAGGCGCAGGGTGAAGAATCACCTGTGAACGAAAATGGGGCGGGTGAGGGCGGTTAAGTGCTTGTCTTGGGCTTGGAGGTGCCGCGAACATCGAGCGCCGCCCTGAAAAAACCAAGCCAGGCACCCAGCGGCCCTAAATACAATCTCCAGGCATTCACACCCCCCCAAATTTCACCTAACTACCCCCGTACGATCTGGTTCTTCCCCTGGCGTTTGGCCCGGTACATCGCCGCATCGGCGCGGGCGAACAGGCTGTCCAGGGACTCGTCCACGTCGCTCAACGCCGTCAGCCCCTGGCTCACGGTCACGCCATATTCATGATCGCCATGGCTGAAGCTCAGCCGTTGGATCTCGCGTTGCAAACGCTCGGCAATCTGCTCTGCCACCTGCGCATTGCAGCCAGGGAACACTGCCGCAAACTCCTCGCCACCAATACGCCCGAACTGGTCGCCCCGGCGTAGCACGGCTTTGCCGCTGTCGGCGATGCGCTGTAGTACCTGGTCGCCTTCCTGGTGGCCGTAACTGTCATTCACCTGCTTGAAGTCGTCGATGTCCAGCAGCAGGAACGCCAGGGGGGTGCCGTCCTCGCGGGCGTTTTCGAACGCCTGTTGGGCGCATTCGAAGAAGTGCCGACGGTTGCTGCTTTGGGTCAGCACGTCGGTGGTGGCCAGGCGATGCAGTTCGCCTTCAAGCTGCTTCTTCTCGGTGATGTCCTCGGCGATGCCGACAACGATCACCCGCTGCTCGCCCTCGCGCTGCTGGTTGATGTAGCACTTGTCGCTCAGCCAGCGCACCTGGCCTTCGGCATTGAGGATGCGGTACTCGCGGTCTTCCACCGAACCTTTGAGCAGCACCTGGGCCAGGCTGCGCTCGGCGTATTCGAGGTCGTCGGGGTAGATGCTGTCGCGCCACTCGTTGTAGTCGGCCAGCACCAGGCTGGCCGGGCGGCCAAAGATGCGTTCGTAGGCAGGGCTGACGTACAGCACCTGGCGGGCTTCCCAGTCGAACGCCCAAAGCACGGCGTTGACACTGTCGAGCAATGAACTGAACAGTTGTTCGCGCTCACTCAGGCGGGCGACTTCGCCTTGGGCGTGAAGCAGGGCCAGCAAGGTTTGGGCGGCTTCTGGAGGTGGGGTGCCGGGCAGCGATGTTGGAAATTTTTTGGCCATGTGCACGGAGCGAGTCTCGACAAGGAAGCGTGCGGCCAGCATCAGGCCCGCCACGCGGGCGATGTGCCGGGTTGGAGTCGAAACCAGAGGGGGAAGTTCCGAGCGGCACGCCCTGACAGCAGGGCGTGCCGATCAATGGCCTTCAGGCGCCGGTGGGGCGCAGGGAGTAGGTCTTGAGCTGTGCGGCGAAGTCGTGCAGCGCGTGAATACCGCTGGCTTCGGCCTCGTGCACCCAGTCTTTCATGGCGGCGAGCATGTCGTGGCCATTGGCGCTGGTGCGCGCCCAGATTTGCTGCAAGGCCAGGCGCTTTTCGTAGATGACCTTGAGCGCCTGGCTGTGTGCAAGCAGCGACTCGATGCGTACGTGGTGGCGGTCTTCCAGCAGGCTGGTCTCGCGCGACAGCAGGCGCTTGGCGCGGCGGAAGCGGTGGCGTACCGACGCATCGACCTTGGCCAGTTCCTGCTGGACCAGCGGGCCGATCACCAGCTTGCGGTACTGGGCCATGATCTGGAAGCGGTTGTTGAGGATGGCCATGGCGGTGTCCATGTCCAGGTTGGCCTTGCCTTCTACCCGGTGGGCGATCGGTGCTACGCGCTGCACCTTGGCCAGGCGCAACAGGCAGAACAGGCGGATCCAGGCCCAGCCCATGTCGAACTCCCAGCGCTTGACCGAGAGCTTGGCCGAGTTGGGGTAGGTGTGGTGGTTGTTGTGCAGCTCTTCGCCACCGATGACGATGCCCCACGGCACCAGATTGGTGGCAGCGTCACGGCATTCGAAATTGCGGTAGCCCACCGCATGGCCAAGGCCGTTGACCACACCGGCAGCCCAGAACGGAATCCACATCATCTGCACCGCCCAGACGGTGATGCCGAGGGTGCCGAACAGCAGCAGGTCGATCACCGCCAGCAGGGCAATGCCGCCCAGCTTGTAGCGCGAGTAGAGGTTGCGCTCGATCCAGTCGTCCGGGCAGTTCTTGCCGTAGATACGCAAGGTTTCGGGGTTGCGCGCCTCTTCGCGGTAGAGTTCGGCGCCTTTGCGCAGGACCGTACTCAAGCCCTTGTGTACCGGGCTGTGCGGGTCGTCCGGGGTTTCGCACTTGGCGTGGTGCTTGCGGTGGACGGCGGTCCACTCGCGGGTGTTCTGCGCCGTGGTCAGCCACAGCCAGAAGCGGAAGAAGTGCTTGAGCGCGCCATTAAGCTCCAAGGCCCGGTGCGCGGAGTAGCGATGCAGGTAAACCGTGACGCTGACGATGGTCACATGGGTCATCAGCAGTGTGATGCCGACCAGTTGCCAGGCCGACAAGTCGAGCAGGCCGTTGTACCACATAGGTGTTAAAACCCTCGAGAACACAGGGGAAGGGCATGATTATCCCTTGGCAGGGAAATAAAACCAGTCACCCATTCAGATAGGACGTCACGACATGTTTCAACCTTTATAATGCCTGATCTTCGTTCAAGGGCCACTCCC
Organism: Pseudomonas sp. 39004; assembly: GCF_028682155.1. Taxonomy (NCBI): domain Bacteria; kingdom Pseudomonadati; phylum Pseudomonadota; class Gammaproteobacteria; order Pseudomonadales; family Pseudomonadaceae; genus Pseudomonas; species Pseudomonas sp. 39004. The sequence goes on along the minus strand of NZ_JANIAG010000019.1, from coordinate 7,134 downwards.
CCCGACATGTCTGTTTCCGTTCGCGACGCCTTGCGCATGGCAGCGCTCTATGTGGTGCTGTCGATCCTCTGGCTGGTGCTCGCCCAGGTACTGCTGCAGGGTATGACTGACGACCCGCTGGCGCTGACCGTGGGGCAGCAGATCAATGTGGTTATCTGGGTGATGTTCAGCGCGGTGCTGATCTTCGTTTCGCGCGCGCGGCTGCTGAATTTCATCGGCATCGGCGTGCGCCTGCGTGGCGAGGACCGCGAGCGGCTGCGCATGGCGGCGGCGGTGTTCGACAGTACCCTCGAAGGCGTGCTGGTGACCGACCGCCAAGGCTTGATCGTGCACGTCAACCGCGCCTTCATGCGCATCACCGGCTACCAGCAGGACGAGGTCGTTGGCCAGCGCCCGAACAAGTTCAAGTCGGGCCGCCACGGCGTGGCGTTCTATCAGCAGATCTTCGCCACCCTGGCCGAGAAGGGTGAATGGAGCGGCGAGATCTGGAACCGCCGCAAAAGTGGCGAGATCTACCCGCAATGGCAAACGATCCGTGCCATACACGATGACGCCGGCGAGCTGAGCCATTACGTGGCGGTGTTCAGCGACATCAGCGCGATCAAGCATACCGAGCAAGAGCTGGCCTACCTGGCGCATCACGACCCGCTGACCGGCCTGCCCAACCGCTTGCTGTTCACCGACCGCGTCGAACAGGCACTGGTCACGGCGCAAGCCAACAAGCGCGGTTGCGGCTTGCTGCTGCTCGACCTGGACCATTTCCAGAGTATCAACGACGGGCTTGGCCACACCATTGGCGACCAGTTGCTCAAGCTGGTGGGCGAGCGCCTGGGCGAGGTGGTGGGCAGCGGTGTGACCCTGGCGCGCCTGGGCGGCGACGAGTTCGGTGTACTGGCCGAGAACTGCCAGCAGGTCGGCCAGGCCGGCAAGCTGGCGCAGCGCATCATCGAGCGCATGCGCGAGCCGTTCGTGTTTGATGGGCATCGCCTGTTCATCAGTGTCAGCGTGGGCATCGGCCTGTTCCCCAGCGATGCCTTGAGCGCCGAGCAACTGCTGCGTAACGCCGACTCGGCGCTGTTCAAGGCCAAGAGCAGCGGGCGCGCCTGCTATGCGCTGTACACCGAGGAGCTGACCGCGCACGCCCAGCACCGGGTGGAAACCGCGGGCGAGCTGCGCCGGGCGCTGGAGCAGGACGAATTGCGGGCGTACTTCCAGCCGGTGCACGACCTGGCCACGGCGAAGCGGGTTGGGGTCGAGACGCTGGTACGCTGGCAGCATCCGCAACGCGGCCTGGTGCCCCCGAGCGAATTCATCCCGATCGCCGAGCGCACCGGGCTGATTGCCGAGATCGACGCCTGGGTGCTGCGCCAGGCATGCCGGCAGATGGTGCAGTGGCAGCGTGAAGGCCGGCAAATGGCCTTTGTGGCGGTGAATATCTCAAGCCGTCTGTTTGGCCAGCACGCGCTGTATCGGCAGGTGGCCGAGGTGTTGCACGAAACCGGCCTTGACCCGGCGTTGCTCGAACTGGAAGTGACCGAAAGCGCAGTGATGGAAGACCCGGAAGTAGCGCTGGAGCAGCTGCATCGCTTGCGTGAGCTGGGGGTCACCTTGGCTATCGACGATTTCGGTACAGGCTATTCGTCGCTGCTGCGGCTCAAGCGCTTGCCGGTGCAGAAGCTGAAAATCGACCAGGGGTTTGTCGCCGGGTTGCCGCATGACGACGATGACATTGCGATTGTGCGGGTGATCATCGCTCTGGCCCGCAGCATGGGCATGCAGGTGCATGCCGAGGGCATCGAGCAGCAGGAACAGGCCAGCTTTTTGCTGCAGGAACAGTGTCAGTTGGGGCAGGGGTACTGGTTTGGGCGGCCGGTGCCGGCTGGGGATTTGGATTGGGAGTGAGGTGGTGCCCGTATGATCTTGGGGCCGCACAGCGGCCCACCAAATGGCTCACCGCTTGTTCAACCCCTTCGCCAACCGATCCCCACCCAGCTGAATCACCGCTACCAGCGCCACCAGCATGGCAATCACGGTCAGCATGATCTGGCTGTCAAAGCGCTGGTACCCATAGCGATAGGCAATATCCCCCAGCCCACCGGCGCCAATCGCCCCGGCCATGGCCGACGAGTTGATCAAGGTCACCAGGGTGATGGTGAACCCGCCGACGATGCCCGGCAGCGCTTCGGGCAACAGCACATGCCAGACGATGTGCCAGCGGCGGCAGCCCATGGCTTGCGCGGCTTCCACCAAGCCATGGTCGACTTCGCGCAAGCTCACTTCGGCAATGCGTGCAAAGAAGGGTGTGGCGGCGATGGTCAGCGGCACCACGGCCGCCCACACGCCGTAGGTAGTACCGACCAACAGGCGGGTGAAGGGTATCAGCGCGACCATCAGGATCAGAAACGGGATCGAGCGGAACAGGTTGACGAACGCGCCCAGCACCCGGTTAAGCAGGCGCGCCTCGAATATCCCGCCTTTGTCGCTGGTGACCAGCAGCACCGCCATCGGCACCCCGACCAACAGGGCGATCAGCGAAGACACGCCGACCATCAGCAGGGTATCGAGCAAGCCTTCAAGCAGGCGATCAAACCACATGGCCCAATACCTCCACGTCTTCGGCCCAACGGCGGGCGCGCGCCAGCAGCTGGTGGGTTTCGTGTGGCGAGTGCTGCACCGACAGGATCAACTGCCCGAGCGCATGCTCACCTATGGTTTCAACACCCCCTTGCAACAGGCGTACACGCCCGCCCAGGTCGTTGAACAGGGCCGACAGCTCCGGCTCGCCGAGCAAGGTCAGCTTGAGTACCACGGCGCTGTCGCGGCTCACCGGGCTGGCCTTGAGGCTGGCCTGCAAGCTAGCTGGCAACTTGGCCTGCAACGGCGCGAGCAAGGTGCGGGTCACCTCGTGGCGTGGTGCGCCGAATACCCGCCAGACCTCGCCTTGCTCGACCACTTCGCCACGCTCCAGTACCACCACGCGGTGGCAGATATCGCGGATCACCGCCATCTCATGGGTGATCAGTACGATGGTCAGGCCCAGGCGCTGGTTGATGTCGCGCAGCAGCTCAAGGATCGAGGCAGTGGTTTCAGGGTCCAGTGCCGAGGTGGCCTCGTCGCACAAGAGGATCTCGGGGTCGTGCACCAGTGCCCGGGCAATACCGACACGCTGCTTTTGCCCGCCGGAAAGCTGCGCCGGGTATACCTGGTGCTTTTCCTGCAGGCCAACCAGTTCCAGCAGCGCGCGGACCTTGCGTTGGCGTTCGGCCTTGGGCACACCGGCCACCTTCAGCGGCAGCTCGACGTTCTGCCACACGGTCTTGGCCGACATCAGGTTGAAGTGCTGAAAGATCATGCCGATGCGACGGCGCAGCGCGACCAGGCGGTCCTCGTCGAACGGTGCAATGTCTACCTGGTCGATCAGCACGCGGCCTTGGCTGGGCTGCTCCAGGCGGTTGATGGTACGCAGCAGCGATGACTTGCCGGCGCCACTGCGGCCGATGATGCCGAAGATCTCACCCCGGCGGATGTTCAGGTCGATGCCGTGCAAGGCGGGCTGCGCCTGGCCAGGGTAGGTCTTGCCCAGGCCGATGAAGCGCACATGGGCTTCATTGACGTCGGGGCGCAGGGCCTGTTCCTTGGCCGTTGGCGGCAATGGTTGTGGGGTCGGCGCCCTGAGCGCGCTGGCCTGGCTCATGTCAGCCCTCCCAACCGGCCTGGTAGAGGTTGCCGTGGGCTTTGTTCAACGCCGCGCGCACGGCGGGCGAGTGCTGGTAGATGTCGACGAACTTGGCCAGGCGGGGGTCGTCCTTGTTTTGCGGACGGATGACGAACTGGATCACGTACTCCTTGTTCTCCAGGCCGTCGAATAGCAGCGCCGAGGTGGCGTCGAAGGTGTTGGCCAGGCGGATGTAGGCCGGGTAGCCCTGGACCAGGTCGGCGTCGTCATAGGCGCGCACCAGTTGCACCGCCTCGACCTGCAGAATCTTCAGTTTCTTGGGGTTGGCGACGATGTCGTCTTCTGTGGCCTTGTAGCCGACCCCCGGCTTGAGCGTGATCAGCCCGGCCTTGGCCAGCAGTTGCAGGCCACGGCCGCTGTTGATCGGGTCGTTGGCGATGGCCACGCTGGCGCCTTCGGGAAGCTCGGCGAAGCTTTTGTATCGCTTGGAGTACAAGCCGACGTTGTTGATGATGCCCGGCGCGTAAGGCACCAGGTTGAAGCCTGCGGCGGCCTTGGCGTTTTCCAGGAACGGGATGTGCTGGAAGTAGTTCACGTCGATGTCGCCGCTGTTGAGGCTGACATTGGGCGCGATCCAGTCGCTGAACTCGATCAGTTTCACTTCCAGGCCCTGCTTGTGGGCCTCTTCCACGGCGGTTTCCAGTGGGATGGCGAAGGCTGAGGTGGTGCCGATCTTCAAGGGCTCGGCGGCGATCGCGCTGGCGCACAGGCCGAGGGTGAAGGCCATGGCCGCGACGGGCCGGAACAGTTTCTCAAGCATGGTGCAAGGCTCCAGTCGGGGCGGGGGTTGGGGTGAAGCGGTAGGCCGAGCCGGGGTGGCTGGCGGGCAGGTGCGGGTGGTCGCTGTCGAACAGCTTCTCGCGCAGGGTGCCTTCGGCGTAGGCGGTCTTGTAACGGCCGCGCTGTTGCAGTTGCGGGATGACCAGGTCGATGAAGTCTTCAAAGCTTTCCGGGGTAACGGTGCGGGTCAGGTTGAAGCCGTCCAGCCCGGTTTCGTCGAGCCAGGCGATCAGCGCATCGGCGACCTGCTCGGGTGTGCCGACCAAGGTCACGTAGCGCCCGCCCAAGGCGTGTTGCTCAAGCAGGCGGCGGCGGGTCCAGGCGTTTTCCTGCAGCTGGCGGGTGGCCGACTGAATGGCGTTGCCCTTGCTGAAACCGATCGGCTCGTCCAGCCCATAGGCCGCAAAATCGATGCCGGTGGAGGCGGCGAAGTGCGCAACGCCAGCCTCTGGGCTGGCATGACGCAGGTACTCGGCATGCTTGGCCTGGGCCTGTTGCTCGGTGGCGGCGACGATCACCGTGATGCCCATGAACACCTTGATGGCCTGCGGATCGCGGCCGGCTGCCTGGGCGGCGGCGCGTACCTTGTCGACCTGGGCGCGGGTGGCGGTTTTGTCCTGGCCGCTGATGAACACGCATTCGGCATGGTTGCCGGCGAACGCCAGGCCGCGTGCGGAGCTGCCCGCCTGGAACAGCACCGGTGTGCGCTGCGGTGACGGTTCGCTCAGGTGGTAGCCCTCGACGTTGTAGAACTCGCCGTGGTGGCTGACCTTGCGCACCTTGTCGGGCTGGGCGTAGATGCGCTGCTCGCGGTCGGCGACCACGGCATCGTCGGCCCAGCTGCCTTCGAGCAGTTTGTACAGCACCTGCAGGTATTCGTCGGCCTGGTCGTAGCGGCGGTCGTGCTCGGGTTGCTGCGCCAGGCCCATGGCGCGGGCAGCGCTGTCGAGGTAGCCGGTGACGATGTTCCAGCCGACCCGGCCGTTACTCAGGTGGTCTAGGGTGGAGAGGCGGCGGGCGAACAGGTAGGGCGCTTCGTACGTGAGGTTGGCGGTAAGGCCGAAGCCCAGGTGGCGGGTGGCTGCGGCCATGGCCGAGACCAGCAGCAAGGGGTCGTTGACCGGCAGCTGGATCGACTCCTTGAGGGTCACCTCCAGCGACTGGCCATAAATATCGTAGGTGCCGACGATGTCGGCGATGAACAGCCCGTCGAACAGCCCCCGTTCCAGCAGGCGGGCCAGGTCGGTCCAGTACGCGAGGGTCTTGTACTGGGTCGAGGTGTCCCGCGGGTGGGTCCACAGGCCATGGTTGATATGCCCGATGCAGTTCATGTTGAAGGCATTGAGCAGCATCTGCTTGGCCATCAGATGGTCCCCCGGCGGGGCGGGTTTTCGTTGTTGAGGTAGTAGTTGCCGATGGCGTGGTACTTCCAGCGCACCGGGTCGTGCAGGGTGTGCACCCGGGCGTTGCGCCAATGGCGGTCGAGGTTGTGCTCGGCCAGGGTGGCCTGGCTGCCGGCCAGTTCGAACAGCGTGGTACCGGCGGCTAGGGAGATTTCGGTGCTGATGGCGCGTGCTTCGGCCACGGCGATGGAGGCGGCGGCGACGTTGTCGGCGCTGCTATCCTGCTGAGCGCGGTCGAGGTATTCGCCCGCGCGTTCCAGCAGGGCTTCGGTGGCGTGCAGGCGGATTGCGAGCTGGCCGAAGCTTTTCAGGGTCAGTGGGTCTTCACTGGCCTTGTCCAGGCCCGAGTCGACCCAGGGGCGGCTGCGGGTGCGCACGAAGTGCAGGGCATCCTCGTAGGCGGCGCGGGCGATGCCGGTGTCGATGGCAGCGTGGAGGATCTGTGCCAGTGGGCCGACCGGGGTCGGGCGTTCGAATGCGCTCTGGAACGGCACGACGTCTTCGGCACGCACCCACACGTTGTCGAATACCACCGAGCCACTGCCGGTGGTGCGCTGGCCAAAACCGCTCCAGTCGTCGATCACCTGCAGGCCCTGGCTGTCGGCGGGGACGAAGGCCAGTTGCTGCACGCCGTCTTCGTCGATCACCGAGGTGGGGATGCGCTGGGCGTAAAGGGCGCCGGTGGCGTAGAACTTGCGGCCATTGATACGAAAGCCGTCGCCATCTCGGGTCAGGCGGGTGGTGCGGTCGTTGGCGGTTTTCGTGCCCAGCTCGGCCAAGGCATTGCCGAAGCGCCGGCCCGCCAGCACTTCGGCGTACAAGCGCTGTTGCTGCTCGGGGCTGCCGTTTACGCGCAGGACTTCCAGGGCGTAGAAATGGTTTTGCGGTATTTGCCCGAGCGAGGCGTCGGCCTGGGCAATGCGGGCGATGACCTTGGCCAGGGTAACATTGGAAACACCGGCGCCGCCGAAGGCCTTGGGTACGCTGATGGCCCACAGGCCAGAGCGGGTGAACAGGTCGAGTTCGGCGAGGGGCAGGCGGCGCTCGCGGTCGCGCAGGGCGCTGTCGCGGCGCAGTTGCTGGGCGATGTCTTCAGCGATGGCCAGGGCTTGGCTGTCGTGGGTGATGATGTTTGTGGTCATGGTGTTTCTCCGGGGCCTTTGGGGCCACTTCGCGGCCCTTTCGCGACGCGAGGCCGCTCCTACAGGGATCGGG